>NZ_JACVUD010000096.1:0-16202 GCF_016624905.1 Stenotrophomonas sp. S49
CCCCCCCCCCCCCCCCCCCCCCCCCCCCCCCCCCCCCCCCCCCCCCCGCCACCCCACGGATAGCCCGCTTTTGAAGTTGACGTTGCCGTTGCCCTGGCCCTGGCTCGAAATGCAGGTGCAGGGCTGCAAGCCCTGCCGCCCCCCCTCCCCTTTTGCGCATGTAAACGATTCCAGCGCATTTCAGCGAAACATCATTCGGCCGACACGTCCCTGCAATATTGCGCAGCAGCATGCGCAGACCCTCTGGCCATGCTAAAAATCGCCCCGCCATCGCTTAGATCGATCCAAGCGGATCCCGTGGGATGGCCCGGCGTTGGGGACCGGCACCAGATGTACCGAACACCAGCGCGCCGCCCCAGGCAGCCGCGCGGCATCAGCAAAATCGGCACCGTAGATTAGATCGATTCAAGTTTCCGCGTCAGTCACCGGATCAATCCATGAGAGAGGGAGAGATGGCAATCAAGCATTCAACTCGTACGCACGGCCGCGACGCCTTGTCGTTCGCCGTCGCACTGGCCCTGGCCGCAGCCGTTGCGCCGACCGGCGCCGCTGCCCAGCAGGCCAGCGCACAACCGACCACCGGCAGCGCCGACGCCACCACGCTGGACAGCGTGCAGGTGACCGGCTACCGCTATGCGATCGAGAAGAGCCTGCAGCAGAAGCGCGACGCCAACGCCGTGGTCGAAGTGATCACCGCCGAAGACGTCGGCAAATTCCCCGACAAGAACGTTGCCGATTCGCTGCAGCGCGTGCCCGGCGTGGTCATCACCCGCGACGGCGGCGAAGGCAAGAGCGTCAGCGTGCGCGGCCTCGACCCCGACCTGACCCTGACCCAGTTGAACGGCAACTACATCGCCACCTCCGAAACCAATGACGAGGCCAGCCGTTCGTTCAACTACACCCTGCTGCCGTCGAACATGCTGTCCAGCGCCGAGCTGTTCAAATCGCCGGAAGCACGCATCGACGAAGGCGGCATCGGCGGCACGGTCATCCTGCATACCCGCCGCCCGCTGGAAATGGAATCCAACTCCGGCTACGTGACCCTGGAAGGCGTCTCCTCCGACACCCACCAGGATGTCGACCCGCAGGCGTCGGCGCTGTACTCGTGGCACAGCAAGGACGAGCGCTTCGGCGTGCTGGTGGGCGTGACCCAGCAGAAGCGCACCAGCCGCACCATGGAAGTGACCACCGAGAACTACCAGTGGTACGGCACCGATGTCGATGCCCGTGATGTCAACGGCAACGCCCTCACCCAGGGCGGCATCAACTACTGGTGGGGCAACTCCGGCTTCAACGACCAGTTCGGGCGCAACTACAGCGACTTCTTCATGCCCACCTCGGTGAACTTCGCGGTGAAGGAAGAGAAGCGCGAGCGCAAGGGCGGCCAGCTGACCTTCCAGTTCAAGCCGGTCGACAACCTGACCCTGACCGCCAACTACTTCCGCTTCCAGCTGGACGGCGACTACACGCAGAACATGCTGAAGGTGCCCGAGTGGAACATGGCGCGCTACAACGGTGACGGCAACTGGGCTGGCGGCCGCCTGCTCAACGGCCTCAGCTTCGACCCCAGTGGCACCGTGGTTACCGGCGCACAGTTCGAAAAGCTGGCCGGCAAGACCTACTACTGCAGCGAAGACGAAGCCGCTGCCGCAGGCCTGGCCCCGGGTGGCTGGGGCCCGGACGACTGCACCATTCCCACCCCGCAGCTGACCGGTGGCTACAGCCGCGAAAAGGCGCTCTCGCAGACCGCCGACCTGACCATCGATTGGGACATCAGCCCGCTGTGGAAGGCCTCCTTCAGCGGTGGCCGCACCTGGTCCGAGGGTGGCCCGTCGATGAACTTCCGCATGTCGGCCAAGCCGCGCCGCCGCGTCAACGGCGTGTGGGAATCGGGCAACCAGTACACCGCGTGGGACCTGACCGGCACGCCGACGCTGACCGTCTCGCCGAACCTGCAGGAGGTGCTGATGAATGGCATCGCCGAGGTCGACACCGGTTCGACCGATTCGTCGTGGATGCAGACCGAGGTCGAGCAGAACCACTTCCAGGCCGATGTCACCAAGATGTTCGAAAGCGGCTGGCTGGACTCGATCCAGTTCGGCGCCAAGTACCGTGACGGCAAGGTCCACCGCAATACCGGCAACACCTACTGGGTGTGCCAGGGCGCCGACCCGGCCGACTATGACAGCCGCTACCAGGCCGGCTGTGACAACACCGCCGGCATCGCCCAGCCCAGTTTCTTCCTGTCCAACCCGATCAGCGGCATCGCCGGTGGCTTCAACGCGAATGTATTCCCGGGCATCAACTTCCCGTCCTACATCGACTACCTGAACTCCACCTACGGTTCGTCGCACAACCGCGTTGAGGACGACTTCGTCTACAACGTCAACGAGAAGATCTATTCCGGCTACTTCCAGGCCAACTTCCGTACCGAGCGCCTGCGCGGCAACGTCGGCGTGCGCGTGGTGCGCACCAAGCAGTTCGCCCAGTCCAGCGACTCGATCGAACGCTTCAACGATTACTTCCTGGACAACGCCTCCGGCGCACCGATGTCCTGCGACGATCCGGCGGCGGCAGCCTTCCCCACCTACGGCTGCGAGAGCGGCTTCGTGCGCCTGCCCGATGCCCTGGCACGCGAGAAGAGCTACGAGCTGATCGGTTCGGACCGCACCTACACCGACGTGCTGCCCAGCTTCAACATCGCCTGGGACATCACCGACAAGCTGGTGCTGCGTGGCGCCGCGTCGAAGGTGGTGGCACGGCCGAGCTACACCAGCATTGCCGCACCCGGCAGCCTGAGCTACTACAGCCCCGAGTACGTCAATGACCGCCGCGTTGCCGGCGGTGCACCGACCGAAGGCTGGGCCGGCAATGGCAGCAACAAGAACCTGGAAGCCTTCGAAGCGACCCAGTACGACCTGGGCGTGGAGTGGTACTTCATGCCGGGCGCGGTCGCCGGCGTCGGCCTGTTCCGCAAGGACATCAGCAACTTCACCGTGCCGATCGTGCGTGACGTGCAGATGGAAGTCGGCGGCGAAATGGTGACGGTGCAGAACTACAGCACCCAGGCCAACGGCCGCGATGCAGTGTCGCAGGGCGTGGAACTGTACGGCCAGTACACCTTCGACTTCGGCCTGGGCGTGCAGGCCAATTACACCTACAACGACACCAACCTGGCCTCGATCGAGCTCAATGGCGAGAACCTGGGTGCATCGCCGCTGGTGGGCAGTGCCAAGAACCAGGCCAACCTGACGGTGTTCTACGAAACCGACCGGTTCCTGGCCCGCGCCTCGTACAACCGTCGCGGTGAAGTGGTCGGCGGCCTGGTCAACGGCATGACCCAGTACACCGAGCCGTACGACCAGCTGGATCTGAACGTGGCCTACAACTTCACCGAAGCGCTGACCTTCACCGCCTCGGTGCTCAACGCCACCAAGTCGGAACAGCGCATCTACCTGGGCAACGACACCCAGTCGCGCCTGATCTCCAACCTGTATTCGGGCCGTCAGATCTACTTCGGCGCGACCTACAAGTTCTAAGCCCTGCCGGGGTCGGAGCCCTTCTGCGAAGGGATCCGACCCCGTTCAACGGTCCTCCACGGCAGCCACGCTTTCACAGGTGGCTGCCGTTTTTGTTCCCCACGGTAGCGCCGGGCCATGCCCGGCGGATCACGGCCGCATGACGCCCGCCGGGCATGGCCCGGCGCTACCGATGGAAGGCCGGTTGCATTACCCCGCGCTGTCCAGCGCCTTGCGCAGCGCCGCCACCGTGGCGGTGCTGGTCTGGTGCCAGTCCGGGTCCAGGCCGCGCAGCAGCGGGTTCTGGAACTGCATTGCCGAACGCCGCAGGCCCTTGGCCGACGCGTGCAGCTCGCCGCAGCCGGTCAGCCGCGCGATCCTGGCGATGTTGGCCGGGCCGATCCCTGCGCCCGCCATCACGCAAATGCGCCCTGCCGCCTGCGCCACCAGCGCGGCCAGCATGCTGCTGCCGGCTTCGGCGCTCACCTGACCGCCTGAACTGAGCACCCGCGTGCAGCCCAGCTCGATCACCTGTTCCAGGGCCGCAGGCAGGTCACGCGCAGCATCGAACGCGCGATGGAACGTAACCTGCAACGGCCCCGCCGCCTGCACCAGTTCGCGGCACAGCGGCATGTCGATGCCACCGTGCACATCCAGCGCACCGATCACCACGCCATCGCAGCCCAGCGCACGGCACTGCGCGATGTCGCGCAGCATCAGCTCGGTTTCCAGCGCGTCGTAATGGAAGTCGCCCGGGCGCGGCCGCACCAGCACGAACAAGGGAATCTGCAGGCGCTCGCGTGCAATGGCGATGCTGGCGAACGACGGCGTGGTGCCGCCCTCGCCCAGGTTGTCGAACAACTCGATGCGGTCGGCGCCACCGGCCTGCGCAGCCAGCGCCGATGCCAGTGAATTGCTGGCGATCTCCAGCGTCGGCGCGGCGCTCACGTCTGGCTGCTCGTGTAAATCGACGGCGAATCGCGCAGATCGTCCTGGCGCTGGCCATCGCATACCGCATAGACGAAGCCGCGATGGAGCGCGTACGCGCCCACTTCGCCCTTCTTGTTCATCGCCAGGAAGCACACCTGCAGCGTGCGGCTGGCTTCGGGGCGCTTGCGCACCACCCGGTCGATCGCTTCACGGCACGCCTGCGCAGGCGTGCGCCCCTGCCGCATCAGCTCCACCACCAGGAACGAGGCGGCGTTGCGGATCATCTCCTCGCCCACGCCCGAGGCCGTGGCGGCGCCGACCTCGTTGTCCACGTACAGGCCGGCACCGATGATCGGGCTGTCGCCTACGCGCCCGTGCAGCTTCCAGGCCATGCCGCTGGTGGTGCAGGCGCCGGCAAGATGCCCCTTGGCATCCAGCGCCAGCATGCCGATGGTGTCGTGGTTGTCGCTGTTGCCGGGGATGCCACGGCGCTCGGCGTTGATCTGCGGCTGGTACTGCTCGGTCTTCAACCATTCGCGCCAGGCCGCCTCGGCCTGCGGGGTGAGCAGCCGCTTGCGCTCGAAGCCCTGCTGCACCGCGAACTGCTGGGCACCGTCACCCACCAGCAGTACATGCGGGCTGTTTTCCATCACCCTGCGTGCCACCGACACCGGGTGCGCGATGTCCACCAGTGCAGCCACGGCGCCGCAGCGGCCATCGCCATCCATGATGCTGGCATCCAGGCTCAACACGCCGTCGCGATCGGGGTTGCCGCAATGGCCGACGGTGGGATTGCACAGCTCGCTTTCGGCCCAGCGTGCGCCGGCTTCCACCGCGTCCAGCGCGCTGCCGCCCTGGCCCAGTACCTTCCACGCAGCCTGGTTGGCCGGCACGCCGAAGTCCCACGTTGAAACGACCTTCGCCCCGCCCTGCGTGCGCGCCTGCACACCCGGCAAGGCGGCCATGCCTGCGGCCAATGCACCGGCCTGCAGGAACTGCCTGCGATCCACCATGTTGCCCTCCCTTTGCAGAAAGCGATGCCGGCCGCGGGCCGGCTGCGTGATTCAGCCCCCGCGCGGCAGCCGCGCCGCGTGCCAGACGGCCGCGCCGAGCACGCCCAGCTGGCCATGTTCCACCCGCCACACCGGCACCTGGCGCAGCACATCGGCCAGCACGCCCTTGTTGAGGAAGCGCTCGCGGAAACGCCCGTCGGCCAGGAAATCCTGCACGTGGGTGGAAATGCCGCCGGCCAGGTACACCGAGCGCGCGCCTACGGCAATGGCCGCATCGCCCGCCAGGCTGCCCAGCCACGCGCAGAACACCTGCAGGGTTTCCACCGCCACCGCATCCTCGCCACTGCGCGCGGCGCCGATCAGCGCTTCGGTGGTCGACCACTGCGGTGCAACCCCGCGCAGTTCGCACAGGCACGGGTACAGGTTCAGCAGCCCGCTGCCGGACAGCACCCGTTCGTTGTCCACGTGCGGCCAGCGCTGCAGCAGCTTGGCCAGCACCTGCAGTTCCAGCGCGGTGCCAGCCCCCAGCGCGGCGTGGCCCAGTTCACTGGCCAGCACCGGGCGGTCGCCATCGGCAAAGCGCAGCGCTGCGCCCAGACCGGTGCCCGCGCCCAGCACCAGCGCCGGGAACGCCTGCGCCGGGTCGCCCGGGCCGTTCAGCGGCACCAGCGTTTCCGGCTGCAGGTAGGGCACGGCCAGGGCGACGGCCTCGAAATCATTGATCAGCTGCAGTTCGCCCAGGCCGGACTGCGCGCGCGTGGCCGACAGCGAAACGGTCCACGGCAGGTTGGCGTTGATCAGCACATCGTCATCGAGCACGCCGGCAATGGCCACCACCGCGCCGTGCGCGGGCGGGTCCAGGCTGGCACTGAAGTCGGCCAGGATCGCTGCCAGGCTGGCGTGGTCGGCGCAGGCATAGGTGCGATAGCCGCCCAGGCGCGGGGTCTGGCCAGGTACCAGATGGGCCACCGCGATACGGGCGAAGGTGCCGCCCACATCGGCCACTACCACGCTGTGCGAAACGCCGGCGCCGCTGGCGTCGGAGGAAGACGGGTCTACTGCTGCGACGTTCACACGGGCCTGCTTGAATCGACGGATCGGCGTCGATTCTCGGGCATCCCAGCGGCTTTGCCAACGCTGCGGCAATGCCCCGCCCGGCAGCGCGCTTACATGCCTTCCTGCTCGGCCACCTGCACCCCGTCCACCAGCACGCGCAGGCGCTGCGGGCGGAAGCCGGCAAACAGCAGCGGCCGGGTGCGTTCCACCAGCACCTGGTGGCCGGCGATATGGCGCAGCCAGGACTGCACCAGCGAGAACGAAAAATGCGTGCCCGGGTGCAGCGGGTGCTGCACCCACACTGTTTCGCTGGCACTGCGCAGCTGCATGGCACCACTGAACCAGTGGCGGCTGAGGGTGACCGGCGTGGTGCCGGCCATGAAGCGGATTTCCATGGCGCGTCCTTTCGTCGTGGCAACCGCCCGCCCGGTCAGGGCTGGGCGGTCTGCAGGCTGTAACTGGTGGTGGCGGTGAACACCGCACCGTCGGGCTGGGTGGAGCGTACTTCCACCTTGTGGCTGCCGACCGCCAGCCCGGTGGGCAGCGCGGCACGCCACAGGTGCGGCGAGGCGGTGGCTTCCGGCGAACGGTCGTAGCCGCGCAGGGTGGTGGCCAGATCGTCGGCCACGTTTTCCACCAGCAGGCGCGGGTCGGGCTGGCTGACCTGCTTCATCGGCTGCCACGGGCCACCATCGACGCGGTACTCCACCACGCTGGCGTCCTCGCCCATGTACACGTTGGCGTACACGCCCCATGCCGGGTAGGCGCCCTGGCGCAGCACCTTCGGCGCGTGCAGGCCGATCTGCTCGCTGGCCGGGGCGCCGGCCACGCGGTACTGCAGGCGGTAGCTGCCGTTGCCGGCCACATCCAGCAGCGCATAGCCCTTGGGCGTGCCATCGCTCATGGTGCTGTCCGGCACGCCGGCGGCATTCTTCGCCCCGGACCAGAATGCGCCGCAGTTGGCGCCCACGTTGTATTCGTGCAGCGGCTTGTCGCCCTGCCAGCCCTCGGCCTTGCCGTGGTAGACGTGCTGCTGGGTGTGGCTGTGCCCGCTCAGCACCAGCACGTTGCGGAACGGCTTGAGCAGATCGAACAAGCGCTGGCGATCGGCGTGGCGGAAGGTCTCGCGCCCCGGTGCGGCATCGAACAGCGGAATGTGCATGCCCAGCACCAGCAGGCGGTCCTTGTGCAGGCCCTTCAGGTACGCGGCCAGGAAGGCGAACTGGTCCTCGCGCAGGCCGCCTACGTACTTCGGCTTGGCGTTGGGGTCGTACACCACATCGTCCAGGAACACGAAGCTGGCGCCGCCCTCTTCCACCGCGTAGGTGTCAGGGCCGTAGATGTTGCGCCAGCTGTCCAGCGAGTGGTCATCGTTGGCGGCGTCGAAATCCAGGTCGTGGTTGCCGGGCACATGGAACCACGGCACGCCCAGTTCGGTGGTCACCTTGTTGATGGCCGGGTACAGGGTCAGGTCATCATTGACGATGTCGCCCAGGGTGGTGCCCAGACGCGCCTTGGTCTGCCCCACCAACGGTTTGACGATCGACTGCTGGTAGTAGCCGATGTCCTGCGTGGTGGCGGTCTGCGAATCGGTGAACACCAGCATCTGGAAGCCGCGCCGGCTGTCGTGGCGATCGGCCTGCAGGGCGAAATCCCAACTGCGGGCGGCGTCACCGGTGGCGGCGATGCCGCCGTACTTCAGCGCCGGCGAGCCGTTGGGGCGGTAGTGCCGCCAGAACGACGGCAGGCCGTCGGCCGCGTTGGGGAAGGAATAGGCATCGGGCTTGATGACGAATACCGTCTGGCCGTCACGCACCGGCAGGCTGTAGCTGCCATCGGCGGCGGTCTTGACGATGGTTTCCCCGTTGGACACCTGCACGCCGGCCAGGCCGGGATCGGTGGCACCGCGCCCGGGCTTGCCGTCGCGCTCCAGGTAGACCTTGCCGCTCACCACCGTATCGGCGGCCCATGCCGGCGAAGTAAGCAACAGGCAGCACAGCCAGGCGGCAGGCAGTTTCATGGGGGCAGTCCGGGGGCAGAGAGACCCCCTATTGTAGAGTTGAGCTTGCTCGACTGTCTTGCACACAACAGTCGAGCAAGCTCGACTCTACGGGTGGGTGCGGATCACCGGTGCCGCTGTTCCAGCACCGCCCGCGCATCATCCAGCGACAAGCCGCGCGCGCGCAGCAGCACCAGCAGGTGGTACAGCAGGTCGGCGGCCTCGCCCAGCAATGCCTCATCGTCCTGGGCCACGGCCGCCAGCGCGGTTTCCACGCCCTCCTCGCCCACCTTCTGTGCGATGCGGCGGATGCCGCCCTCGAACAGCGAAGTGGTGTAGCTGCCCGGCGGTCGCTGCGCATCGCGCACGGCCACCAGCTGGCCCAGCCCGCCCAAGAAGTCCTTGGGTGCGCCGTCGAAGCAGCTCTCCGCGCCGGTGTGGCAGGTCGGACCGGCCGGGCGCGCCAGCACCAGCACGGTGTCGGCATCACAATCGACGCTGATCGACTGCACCGCCAGCACATGGCCGGACTGCTCGCCCTTGGTCCACAGGCGCTGCTTGCTGCGGCTGTAGAAGGTCATGTGGCCGGTCACCTGGGTGATATGCAGCGATTCGGCATTCACATAGCCCAGCATCAGCACCTGCAGCGTATCGGCGTCCTGCACCACGGCCGGCAGCAGGCCATCGCCCTTGGCCCAGTCCAGGGTTTCCAGCGCCTGCGGCGACGGGCGCACTTCAATAGACATCTCGAACCTCGATCTGTTGCTCGCGCAGGTAGCGCTTCAAATCCGCAATCGCAATGGCGCCGCTGTGGAACACGCTGGCGGCCAGTGCACCGTCCACGTCGGCCTGGTCGAAGGCTTGGGCGAAGTGCTCCATCGCACCGGCACCGCCGGAGGCAATCAGCGGCACGTTGCACACCGCACGCGCCTGGCGCAGCTGCGCCACGTCGTAGCCACGGCGCACGCCGTCGCTGTCCATGCAGTTCAGCACGATTTCACCGGCACCGCGGCGCTGTGCGTCCACGATCCAGTCCAGGGTGCGCAACGGCACAGCCTGGGTCTTGCTGGGGTCACCGGTGAAGCGGCGCACGCGCCACTCGCCATCGGCCTCGCGCACCGAATCCACACCAACCACCACGCACTGCACGCCGAATTCGTCGGCCAGTTCGGTGATCAGCTCGGGGCGGCCCAGCGCCGGCGAGTTGATCGAGATCTTGTCGGCACCGGCAAACAGCACACGGCGCGCGGTTTCCACGCTGTCGATGCCACCGGCCACGCAGAACGGAATGTCGATCAGGCGGGCGATGCGCTCGATCCAGCCCACGTCCACCGAACGTGCTTCCGGGCTGGCGCCGATGTCATAGAACACCAGCTCGTCGGCGCCCTGGTCGCGGTAGCGCTGGGCCAGTTCGGCGATATCGCCCATGTCCACGTGGTCGCGGAAGCGCACGCCCTTGACCACGCGGCCATCGCGCACGTCCAGGCAGGGAATGATGCGGCGGCTCAACATGCCAGTGCCTCGCCCAGGTCCATGCGCTGTTCCAGCAGGGCCTTGCCCAGGATCGCACCGCCGCAGCCGGCCGCGCGCGCCTCGGCCACGTCGGCGACGCTGCGGATGCCACCGGAGGCCTGCACGGCCACGCCCGGCAACAGCGCGGCAAGATGCGCGTACAGGCTGATGTTCGGGCCGGCCAGCATGCCATCGCGGGCAATGTCGGTGCACAGCAGGTGGGCCATGCCCGCCTGCGCATACCGCTGCGCCAACGCATCCAGGGTGACCCCCGCGTTCTCGGTCCAGCCATGCACCGGCAGCTGCCACTGACCCTGCGCATCCTGGCGCGCATCCAAGGCGATGGTCAGGCGCTGCGGACCGAACTCGGCCAGCCAGGCGATCACGGTGTCCGGTTCGCGCACGGCCAGCGAACCGACCACCACGCGGCCAGCGCCGGCATCGAGGATGCGCGCCACGTCGTCGCGGCCGCGCACGCCACCGCCGGTCTGTACCTGCAGCGAGGTCTGCGCGCGGATCGCCGTCAGCAGGGGTGCCAGGGTGTAACCGCCCGCTCGCGCCGCATCCAGATCGACCAGGTGCATCCACTGCGCGCCCTGCGCGGCAAAGGCCTGCGCGCGCGGCAGCGGATCGTCGCCGTAATGGGTTTCCTGCGCATAGTCGCCCTGGCGCAGCCGCACCACGCGGCCATCACGGATATCCAGCGCGGGGTAGACGGTGAAGCTCATGCAGCGGTGCCCTCAAGGAAATTGCGCAACATCTGCGATCCGGTCTCGCCGGAACGCTCGGGGTGGAACTGGGCGCCGAAGTAGCGGCCCTGCTCCACCACGGCGGTGAACAGGCCGCCGTGATCGCAGGCGGCCACGGTGTGGGTGTTCAGCGGTGCCGCGTAGCTGTGCACGAAGTACGCGCTGGCACGCTCGGGCACGCCCTGCAGCAGGGTCGATTCGCGCAGCGGCAGCAGCCGGTTCCAGCCCATGTGCGGCACGCGGATCCCACACGCTGGCACCAGCTTGCGCACCACACCGGGAATCAGGCCCAGGGTGTCCACGCCTGCTTCTTCGGAACGATCAAACAGCAGCTGCATGCCCAGGCAGATGCCCATCAACGGCACCTCCAGGCGCCGCAGCGGTTCCACCAGGCCCTGCGCGTGCAGGCGCTGCATGCCCGGTGCGGCCGCGCCCACGCCGGGCAGGATCACCCGCTGCGCACCGGCCAGGCCTTCGGCATCACGCACCAGCCGCACCCGCGCGCCCAGGCGTTCCAGTGCGTAGCGCACCGACCCCAGGTTGGCACCGCCGGCATCGATCAGCGCGACCTCGCTCACAGCGCCCCCTTGGTGCTGGGCAACGCCGTGCCCTGGCGGGCCAGCGCCGGGCGCAGCGCGCGGGCCAGCGCCTTGAAGCACGCCTCGACCTTGTGGTGGTCGTTGTCACCGCGCACCTGCAGGTTCAGGTTCAAACCGCTGGCATCGCACAGCGAACGGAAGAAGTGCGGTACCAGTTCGGTGGGCATGTCACCCACGCGCTCGCGCTTGAACTCACCTTCGAACACGAAGTACGGCCGGCCGCTGAAATCCAGCGCGGCGCTGGCCAGGGTCTCGTCCATCGGCAGGGTGAAGCCATAGCGGCCGATGCCGCGCTTGTCGCCCAGCGCTTCGCGCAGCGCCTGGCCCAGCGCCAGGCCGGTGTCCTCGATGGTGTGGTGCTCGTCGATGTGCAGATCGCCTTCGGCCCGGATGTCCAAGGCGAAACCGCCGTGCTTGCCGATCTGTTCCAGCATGTGGTCGAAGAACGGCAGGCCGGTGGCGATGTGCGCATCCCCGGCACGGTCGAGGTCCAGTTCAACGCGGATCCTCGTTTCCTTGGTGTTGCGCTGGACCACGGCGGTACGCGGCGCATCGGCCAGTGCGTGGGCGATACCCGGCCAGTCCCACTGCCCACCGAACTGTTCGGTGCGCAGCTGGAACGCACGGATGTTGAGGTTCTCGGCGAACTGCACATCGGTGATGCGATCACCCACCATGGCCGAACGCGCCCAGTCGATGCTGCGGTCCTGCAGGTAGGCGGTCATCAGGCCGATGGCTGGCTTGCGCGTGGGCGCATTGTCCTGCGGCCAGCTGCAGTCGATCAGCACGTCACGGAACACGATGCCTTGGCTTGCGAAGATCTGCAGCATCAGGTCGTTGGGGCCATCGAAGCTGGCGCGCGGGTATGCCTCGCTGCCCAGGCCATCCTGGTTGGTGACGATGACGAACTGGTAGCCGGCATCACGCAGCTTCAGCAGCGCCGGAATAACCTGCGGCACGAAGCGCAGCTTCTCGTAGGCGTCGATCTGGAAGTCGGCTGGCTCCTCGATGAGGGTGCCGTCGCGATCGATGAACAGAATGGGGGTCATGCAGCGGCCCTCCGAGCCGACAGGGCCGCGAGCACGCGGTCGTTCTCTTCGCGCGTGCCGATGCTGATGCGCAGTGCATCGCCCAGCTGCGGCGCGGCGCGCTGGTCACGCACCACCACGCCAGCCGCCAGCAGGGCGTCGAATGCGGCCTGCGCATCGCCAAAGCGCACCAGCAGATAGTTGCCGGACGAGGGGTACACGCGGCGCACGCCGGGCAGGCCCGGCAATGCCGCAAACAGGCGTTCGCGTTCGGCAATGACGGTGGCCACGCGCTCGGCGGTGCGTGCCAGCGCCACCGGCTGCAGCGCCTGCACGGCCAGTTCCGCGCACGGCGTCGGCACCGGATACGGGGCCTGGCAACGGCGCAGCACGGCAATCAATTCCGGCGCCGCAATCAGCGTGCCGATACGGGCCGCAGCCAGTGCATGCGCCTTGGACAGCGTGCGCAGCACCGCCACGTTGGCGTGCGCGGCCAGCAGCGTGGTGGCTGACGGGCGCTGTGCGAATTCCACGTAGGCCTCGTCCACCACCACCAGGGCCTGCCCACGCAACGCCGTGGCCACACGTTCGATCCCGGCCAGGCTGATATCGCTGCCGGCCGGGTTGGACGGTGCGCACAGGAACACCAGCTTGGCGCCCTGCTGCTGCGCGGCGCTGATGACGGCATCCAGATCGGCGTGCAGACCCTCGGCCGAATCCACCAGCGGCACGTCGATCAGCGCGGCGCCCTGCAGGCGCGCGCACACCGCGTACATGCCAAATACCGGCGAGGTAACCAGTACGCCGTCGCGACCGGGCACGCACAGCGCACGCACCAGCAGGTCGATGGCCTCGTCGCTGCCACGGCCGATCAGCAGCTGCTGCGGCTGCACGCCGTATAACGCGGCCAGACCCTCGCGCAATGCAAGCGGTTGCGGTTCGGGATAGCGGCGGCTGCTGCCGGCGGTATCGGCAGGATTGGCCCAGGCCGACTCGTTGGCGTTCAGCCAGACATCGCCCTGCACGGCCGCGCTGCGCGCCGAACTGTAGCCCGCGAACGCCTGCAGGTCCGGGCGCACCAGCGCCAGTACGTCGTTCACCGCGCTCATGCGGCGGCCTCCATGCGCACGGCCACGGCGCGTTCGTGCGCGTCCAGGCCTTCGGCACTGGCGATGATGCGCGCGCAACCACCAATCGCCGCCAGCCCGGCCGCGCTGGCACTCTGCACGCTGATCAGGTTCTGGAAACTGGCCACGCTCACGCCGCTATAGGCACGCGCGGCGCCAGCGGTGGGCAGCACGTGGTTGGTACCACTGCAGTAATCGCCCAGCGCTTCAGGCGTGTAGTCGCCCAGGAATACCGAACCGGCGGCCTGCACCTGCGGCAGCCAGTCGCGCGGTTCACGCAGCGCCAGGATCAGGTGCTCGGGTGCGTAGCGATTGCTGATGGCGAAGGCCTCGGCCAGCGCCTCGACCTGGATCAGGCGCGACGCCGACAGCGCCTGCCGCGCGATCTGCTGCCGCGGCAGCAATGCGACCTGGCGTTCCACTTCGGCTTCAACGGCGGCCAGCATGGCTGCGTCGTCGGTCAGCAGCAGGACCTGCGAATCGGGGCCGTGCTCGGCCTGCGACAGCAGATCGGCGGCGACAAAGGCCGGGTTCGCACCGGCATCGGCGATCACCAGCACTTCCGACGGGCCAGCCGGCATGTCGATGGCGGCCGCACCGTCCTGCGCAACCTGCTGCTTGGCTTCGGTCACGAAACTGTTGCCCGGCCCGAACAGCTTGTCGCAGGCCGGAATGCTGGCCGTGCCATAGGCCATCGCAGCGATGGCCTGGGCCCCGCCCAGCTTGAACACGCGCTGCACGCCGGTCAGCCGCGCGGCCACCAGCACGGCCGGATCGGCACTACCGTCGGCGCGTGGCGGCGTGCACAGCACCACCTGCGGGCAGCCGGCCAGTTGCGCCGGCACGCCCAGCATCAGCGCGGTGGACGGCAGCGGTGCACTGCCAGCCGGCACGTACAGGCCGACGCGGCCGATCGGCCGCAGCATGCGTTCGCAGACCACGCCAGGCGAGGTTTCCACTGCATAGCCCTTGCCCATGCCCGCTTCGTGGAAGCGCTTAATGCGCGCGGCGGCCTCGACCATGGCCTGGCGCAGCGCCGCCGGCACGGCCGCTTCGGCGGCGGCGAATTCGTCCTCGGATACTTCGAACGACGGCAGTTCCACGCCGTCGAAACGGGCGGTGATGGCGCGCAGGCCGGCGTCACCTTCGGTGCGCACCTGCGCGATCAACGCAGCCACCGCATCGCGGGTCTGCTGGGCCACGGTCTGCACCGGGCGGGTCAGCGCCTCGCTGCGTGCGGCTTCATCAAGTTGCGACCAGATCAGACGATTCATGCCAGCGACCGCTCCACGCTCAACACCATCAGGCCCTGGGCGCCGGCGCGCTCCAGTTCTTCCATGCGCTGCCAGGTCAGCGGACCCGGGCACATGGTCTGCAGGCGCAATGCGCCCCCATCGGCAGGCAAACGCACCAGCGGCTCGGCATCGGTCAGCAGCTGGGCCAGCGCGTCCACCCGGTCTTCGCTGGCGCGGAACATCAGCAGCTTGCGGTCCTGCTTCTGCACCACGCCATCCAGGCGGCGCAGCAGCATGCTGCGCAGGCCAGCGCGGGCATCGTCGGGCACGCGCACGGCACCGGCCAGCACGGCCTCGCTGTCCAGCAGGTTGTGCACGGGCGTGAGCTGGTTGGCGCGCAGGGTGGCGCCGCTGGAGACCAGGTCGCAGATCAGGTCGGCGGTGCCCAGGCGCGGGGCGATTTCCACCGACCCGGACAGTTCCACCACCTGCGCATCCACCCCCTGCTCGCCCAGCCACTGCTTGAGGATGGCCGGGTAGCTGGTGGCGATGCGGGTGCCGGCCAGCTGCGCCGGACCGCTCCACTGCCACTCTTCGGGCACGGCCAGCATCAGCCGGCACTGGCCGAAGCCCAGCCCGCGCAGGGCCTGGTAGGCGTCGGGCAGGCCGATCTGGCGGCGCGCGGCGGCCTGTTCGTCCAGCTCGTTGCGGCCGACGATGCCCAGGTCGCACACGCCGTCGGCAATCAGGCCGGGAATGTCGTCGTCGCGCACCAGCAGCAGGTCCACCGGCAGCGATTCGCCGTAGCAGAACAGCTTGTCGCGGCTCTCGCGCCAGCTCAGGCCACAGGCGCTGAGCAGGTTGCGGGCGGGTTCGGCCAGACGGCCGCTTTTCTGGATGGCGATGCGCAGCCGGTCACGTGCCGGCGCTGCCTGGGTTGCACTCATGGGGGAAGTCTCGAAGTTCGGAACGGGGCGCAGATCAGCGCGAAGCAAGGCGGTCGATGGCGGCGGCATAACCTCGATGGCCATGCTCGAGCGTGCGCGCCACCCGTCCGGTGGTGGTCACGCTGACCCCGGTGCGTTCGTGGATCTCGCGGTAGGGCACGCCCTGCTGCAGCAGCGGAACCACCTTCCAGCGGTCGGCCATGGCTTCCAGTTCGGCGGGGGTGCACAGGTCACGCAGGAAGGCGGCGACCTCGTCGGGGGCGCGCAGGGCGGCAAAGGCCTGGGCCAGGGCGTCCAGGTCGGCCTGCGGGTCTTTGGCGGCAATGTCGGGGCGGGCTTTCACGGGGTCGATTTCGTGCATCAATGTAATAGCGCGTTAGTACATTAGCGCATTCTTCCGCAGTGCGTCAAATCTGGGGGGGTTGTGGGCAGGGCTGCGCCCTGCACCCGCTGGATGCCGAAGCAACGGCAAAAGCTGGGGTACTGGGG
>NZ_JACVUD010000097.1:0-15540 GCF_016624905.1 Stenotrophomonas sp. S49
GCTGATGGCGCCGCTGCGCGGGGCCGACGCGGGAGAGAGTTGGCCTGCCACCGCGCATCCCGGGGCGCGTCAAGTATTCGTTAACGCTAGAATTGCGTCGCAGGAACAGTGCTCACCAGCACATTCCATTCGGTTATATGGACGCCTTCCCCCATGATTTCGCTTCGTAATTTCGCCTTGCGCCGCGGCGAGCGGCTGCTGTTGTCCAACGTCGACCTGACCCTGCACGCCGGTTACCGGGTGGGTGTGGTCGGCCGTAATGGGGCCGGCAAGTCCAGCCTGTTCGCTGCAGTGAAGGGCGAACTGGAAGCCGACAAGGGCGATGTGGACCTGCCCGGCAAGGTGCGCATCGCCAGCGTTGCCCAGGAAACCCCGTCGCTGCCCGACCCGGCACTGAGCTTCGTGCTGGGTGGCGATACCGAGGTGGCCGCGGTGCTGGCGGCCGAGGCCGATGCCACCGCCCGCGAAGACTGGGAAGCGGTGGCCGAAGCGCATACGCGCATGGCTGAGCTGAACGCCTACGACGCCGAAGCGCGCGCCGGCAAGCTGCTGCACGGCCTGGGCTTCCCGGCCGAGACCCACCACCGCGCGGTGTCTTCGTTCTCCGGCGGCTGGCGCGTGCGCCTGAACCTGGCGCGCGCGCTGATGATGCCCAGCGACCTGCTGCTGCTGGACGAACCGACCAACCACCTGGATCTGGACGCGGTGTACTGGCTGGAACAGTGGCTGCTGAAGTACCCGGGCACCCTGCTGCTGATCTCGCACGACCGCGAGTTCCTGGACAACGTGGCAACCCACACCCTGCACCTGCACGGTGGCGGGGCCAAGCTGTACCCCGGTGGCTACACCGACTTCGAGCGCCAGCGCGCCGAACAGCTGCGCCAGCAGCAGATCGCGCACGAAAAGGAACAGGCCGAGCGCGCCCACCTGCAGAGCTTCATCGACCGCTTCAAGGCGCAGGCCAGCAAGGCTGCGCAGGCGCAGAGCCGCATGAAGCGACTGGCCAAGCTGGCCGGTACCGAAGCGGTGCGTGCCGAGCGCGAATTCCGCATCGAATTCGCACCGCCGGCCAAGCTGCCGTTCTCGCTGATCCGCCTGAACCACGTCGAGGCCGGTTATGGCAGCGACGCGGTGATCCTGAACAATGTGGGCTTCGGCCTGGAAGCGGGCCAGCGCATTGGCCTGCTGGGCCCCAACGGCGCCGGTAAGACCACCCTGGTGAAGACCCTGGTGGGCGAGCTGAAGCCGATTGCCGGCGAGCGCTCGGCGCACCCGGACCTGCGCATCGGCTACTTCGCCCAGCACACGGTGGAATCGCTGCACGAAGGGCAGTCGCCCATCGAGCATTTCCGCGAGATCGCCCCGGATGCGCCGAACCAGGCCTTCCGCGATTTCCTCGGCAAGTGGAATTTCCCCGGTGACCGCGCGTTCGAGCCGGTCGATGGTTTCTCCGGCGGCGAGCGCGCGCGCCTGGCGCTGGCGCTGATCGCCTGGCAGCAGCCGAACGTGCTGCTGCTGGACGAACCGACCAACCACCTGGATCTGGAAATGCGCGAGGCGCTGGCCGAAGCGCTGGCCACCTTCGAGGGCGCGATCGTGATGGTGTCGCATGACCGCCATCTGATCGGCCTGGTCTGCGATACCTACTGGCGCGTGGCCGATGGTGTGGTCGAGCCGTTCGATGGCGACCTGGATGCCTACGCGGCCTGGCTGCGCACCCGTCCGCAGGCGCAGGGCACCAAGGCGCGCATGGAACAGGTGGAAGAGCCGGTGGTGGTCAAGACCGCGCCGGTGGCGCAGGTGGTGCAGAAGAAGCCGGCCAACCCGCACAAGCTGGCCAGTGCCGAAGCCAAGGTAGCCGAGCTGGAAGCCAGCCTGGCCGAGCTGGACCGCCAGCTGGCCGACCCGGCCAACTACGCCGATGCCACCCGCATGGCCGTGCTGGGGCGCGAGCGCGAGACCACCGCCGCGCAGCTGGAAAAAGCCGAAGCGGCGTGGATGGAGCTGCTGGAAGCCTGATGGCGTCCGCCGGGCACGGCCCGGTGGCTTTCCCCGATCCGCTGCGCTCGCCGGGCATGGCCCGGCGGGATCACCCGCCCTGCGCCTGCAACCATTCGCGGAATCGCTTGGCCGGTTCGCGTTCGCTGCGCGAGCGCAGCCGGGTCAACCAATAGCGGCCCAGCTCCAGCGTGGTGGCGAACGGCTGCAGCAGGCGCCCTTCGTCTAGTTCGGCTTCGAACATGCGCAGCGGCAGCAGGGCAACGCCGGCGCCACCGGCCGCTGCGGCGGCCAGGGTCAGCGAAGAGTCGAACACCGGGCCTCTGGCCTCCACGCCGCTGGTGGCGGCCGCCTGCAGCCAGCGCGGCCATTCGTCGCTGCGGTACGAGCGCAGCAGTGTCACCGTGGCCAGATCGCGGGGGTGCTTCAATCGGCGCGCCAGCGCGGGCGCACACAGCGGCGCAAACGGCGCATCGAGGATCGCCGTGCAGGCCTGCCCCTGCCAGTCGCCCTCACCAAAGCGGATGGCCAGGTCCAGCCCTTCGCCGGCCAGATCGATCCGGTTGTTGTGGGTCTGCAGGCGCAACTCGATATCCGGGTGCGCCGCCTCGAAGGCCGCCATGCGCGGCAGCAGCCAACCCGTCGCGAACGTGCCCACCACCCCGATCGTCAGCACTTCGCGCGCTGGCCCGCCGGTGTAGCGGGCGATGCTGGCCGAGATGCGCTCGAACGCTTCATGCAGCACCGGGAACAATGCGGCGCCCTCGTCGGTGAGTGCCACGCCGCGCGGCAGGCGGTGGAACAGGCGGATGCCCAGCCGGTCTTCCAGCCCACGGATCTGGTGGCTCAACGCGGCCTGGCTGACGCACAGCTCCAGCGCCGCACGGGTGAAGTTCTGGTGGCGGGCCGCGGCCTCGAAGGCGCGCAGGGCGTTGAGCGGCAAGGTGGGGTGCAGCATCGGGAGGTGTGAGGCAGGCTGATGGGTGCATCCTAGCCTGTTAACCCATGCGCCCGTCAAAGAAGGGGTTGAATACGTCAGGCATTAGATCTGTTCATGCCTGGCCCTGAAAATTCGCGTTGGTCGCGTGTGCACCATGCTTTCAATAATCCGGGTTCGTTTCCCGGAGCCCGCCCATGCACGCCCGCCGTCGATTTCTGCAGTTCAGTGGTGCCGCCCTCGCATCGTCCCTGCTTGCGCCCGCCCTTGCGCGGGCCGCCGTGCCTGCCCCTGCCGGCCCGGCCATGTCCGCCGCCATTGCCGGTGCGGTGGATTTCGCCGCGCTGGAAAAAGCCAGCGGCGGCCGCCTTGGCGTGACCGTGCTGGACACCGGCAGCGGCCGTCGCCTGGGCGGGCACCGCCAGGACGAGCGCTTCCCGATGTGCAGTACGTTCAAATCGATGCTGGTGGCCCACATCCTGAGCCTGGCCGATGCCGGTCGCCTTTCGCTGGACACCCGCGTGCCGATCACCGAACGGGATCTGTTGTCCTACGCCCCGGTAGCCCGCCGCCACGTCGGCAAGGACCTGAGCGTGCGCGACCTGTGCCGCGGCACGCTGACCACCAGCGACAACACTGCCGCCAACCTGCTGCTGGGGGTGAACGGGGGGCCCGCGGCGCTGACCGCCTTCCTGCGTGCGCAGGGCGACCCGGTCACCCGCAATGATCGCCACGAGCCGGACATGAACCGGTTTGCGAAGGGCGACCCGCGCGACACCACCAGCCCGGCGGCGATGGCGGCCAGTCTGGCCCGGTTCGCGGTGGGTGCTGGCCTTCTGCCGCCTTCGCGGTTGCAGTTCGCCGATTGGCTGGTCGACAACCAGACCGGCGATGCCTGCCTGCGCGCGGGCCTGGGCCCGCGCTGGCGGGTGGGTGACAAGACCGGCAGCAACGGCGAGGACACGCGCAACGACATCGCCGTGCTGTGGCCGCGTGCGGGCGGAACGCCGTGGGTCATCACCGCCTATCTGCAGGGGGCCCGCGTGGACGAGGCGCAGCGCGCTGCAGTGCTGGCGCGTGTCGGCGCGCTGGCCGATGCATTGATCGGCTGAAGTGCAGGGGCGCAGTGCGGGGTCGGAGCCGCTTCGGTTGGAAACGGTCCCGACCCCTGTGCGTCAGCTGGCGGGTGTGTCGCTGCCTTCCACCGCGGCCAGGAAATCACGGCCCCAGCGGTCCACGTCGTAGTACTCCACGATGCCCTGCAACTGGCGCAGCCGCGCGCTGGCCTCTTCTTCGGGCATGGACAGCGCCTGCAGCAGGCCGGCGGCCAGATCGGCCGGGTCGTGCGGATTGGTCAGCACCGCGCCCTTCAACTCGGCGGCCGCGCCGGCGAACTCGCTCAGCACCAGCACGCCGGGCGTGCCTTCAATGCCCTGGGTGGCGACGAATTCCTTGGCCACCAGGTTCAAGCCATCACGCAGCGGGGTGATCCACATCACCTGCGCGGCGGCGTAGTGCGCCACCACCTGTTCGAACGGCAGGGCCTGGGCGAAGAAGCGCACCGGCGTCCAGTCCAGCCGCGAGAAGCGGCCATTGATGCGGCCCACCGCTTGTTCGATCTGGTTCTGAAGCGTGCGGTAGACGGTCATCTCGCGCGCGGCTGGCACGCAGACCATCAGCAGGGTGACCTTGCCGCAGTGCTCGGGGTGCTGTTCCAGCACGCGTTCGAAGGCTTCGAGTTTGGCCAGGGTGCCCTTGGTGTAGTCCAGCCGTTCCACCGACAACACCAGCTTGCGTGCGCCGATCTCGCGGCGCAGCTTGAACAGGTCGTTGCGCACCTCGGCACGTGCCAGCAGGTTGCGGATGCGGCGCACGTCGGTACCTACCGGGTGCGCGCCCAGCGCCACATCGCGGTCGCCCACGCGCAGGCGGGTGGTCATGGTGTCCAGGCCCACCGCGCAGCCATAGGTCAAAAAGCGCGGTGCGCAACTCTCCCAGGCCAGGCGCTCGGCCGGCATGGCGCCACGCACCACGTCCACGAAGTTTTCCACCTGGCGCGGAATATGGAAGCCGATGTAGTCGCAGCACAGCAAGCTGCCGATGATCTCGCGCCGCCACGGCACCACGTTGAACACATCGGCGGAAGGGAAGTAGGTGTGGTGGAAGAAGGCGATCTTCAGGTCCGGGCGCAGTTCGCGCAGCGCGGCCGGCACCATCCACAGGTTGTAGTCGTGGATCCACACCGTGGCGCCGTGCGCGGCTTCGTCGGCCACGGCCTCGGCGAAACGGCGGTTCACCTTCAGGAACACCTGCCAATCGTCTTCGCGGAACCGCGCGCGTTCCCAGAACACGTGCAGCATCGGCCAGAACGCTTCCTTGGAAAACCGCTTGTAGAAGATGTCCACGTCCTGGCGGCTGAGCGGCACGCGGGTGGCGCGCAGGGTCGGGTAGCGCTGCGCGTCCACCTGCACATGGCGCTGGAACGGGCGGTGCTTGGGATCGTCGATGCCCCAGGCCACCCAGCTGCCGCGCTGGCCACCTTCGAAAAAGCTCAGCAGCGAGGGGATGATGCCGTTGGGCGAACGCGGCGGTCGCTGCACCAGCTTGCCGTCCTCGATGGCTTCATCGAAGGGCAGGCGGTGGTAGACCATCACCAGTTCGGCGCCCTGTGCGCGCGCGGCAGCCGGCGCATGCAGGTAGGGGTCATCGGCGGCCAGCAGGCCGAAGCGTTCGATGGCTTCCACGATGCCGCCGCAGCCGGGTTCGTGGGCGTGGTAGGTGTTGGCCAGATCAGCGGTGGCCGCGGTCAGTGCCGGCTCCGATTCGCCCACGCACACACCGCGGAAACCGGCCTGGTACATGGACAGATCGTTCAAGGTATCGCCGGCCACCAGGATGCGCTCGCGCGGCAGTTCCAGCAGGCGCGCCAGCGCGGCCAGGGTGCGGCCCTTGTCGGTGTCCGGCGGCAGGATGTCCAGGTAGCGGTCGGCCGAATACAGCACGTCACAGCCCAGTTCCGCCGCGGTCTGCTGGATCTGCGCGCGCAACGGGGCCAGCGTGGCCGGATCGCAGAAATAGGAGCAGCGGCGTTCCTGCGGAACATCCTGGCGCTGCAGTGCGGTGAACGGCCGCATCGCTTCGGCCACCACCTGTTCGCCGGGCCAGTGCGCGTCGATCATCGACTGCAGCGGCTGCAACGGCTGCAGGGTGTGGCCGTGCACCACGGTGGCGCCCACGTCGCAGACGATGTAGTCGGGGCGGGGAATGGCCGGGTCGGACAGCAGCGGCATCACCGCTTCCAGGCCGCGCCCGGTAATGAACACCAGGGCGATGCCCGGGTGCTGGTCCACCAGCCGGTACAGGCGGTGGCGCTGGGCGGCGCTGCCGGCCAGGAAGGTGCCATCCAGGTCGGTGGCCAGGATCAGCTGTGGCTCGGCGGCCGAGCTGCTGGAAAGGAGGGGGTTCGGAATCAGGGTCGGGGACTCGACAGTCAATGCACTTCCTTCGTGGGTACGGTGGGAGATTCGGTTTCCGGCATCAGTTCCAGGGCCGCAGGCGTGGTCCGCAGCATGGGCCGGAACGGTGCCGGGTGGGTGCGCAGGCGTGCGTGGCGCAGCAGGCGCAGGGCGGTAAAGGCGGCCAGCGCGGTCAGCACGGCGGTGAAGTACAGCGGCAGGGCTGGCGCGCCGTAGCGCTGCATCAGCGCACCGGCCAGCGCCGGCCCGATGGCCGCGCCGATACCGTGCACCAGCAGTAGGCTGCTGCAGCCGGACAGCAGGTCCGGCGTGGGCAGGTAATCCAGCATGTGCGCCACGGCGAACGGATAGAGCGCGAACGCCAGGCCGCCATAGCAGAACACCAGCACGAACATCAGGTGCACCTGCTGCGACAGCGGCGGCAATGCGGCCAGCGCGGCCACGGCGGCGGCCAGCACGCTCAGGCACAGCAGGCCCAGCCGACGGTCATGGCCATCGCTTATTCGGCCCAGCGGCCATTGCAGCAACGCACCGCCGGCAATTGCCGCCAGCATGAACAGCGGTACCTGCGCATCGCGCAGACCGATCTGTTCGGCATATACCGGCAGCAGGCCCCAGAACGGCCCCATCGCCAGGCCGGACAGCGCGGCGGCGACGGTGGCCACCGGCGCCAGCGCGTACAGACGCTGCAGCGTAAGCCGCGGCACGCTGGGCACCTCCGGCTGCTGCAGGCGGGTGGCGGTAACCGGCAGCATGGCCGCGCACACCAGCAGGGCGGTGAGCGAGAACATGGTGGCCGCACCGGTATCGCCGGCGAGCAGCAGCACCTGGCCCAGCGCCAGCGCCGACAGGTTCACCATCATGTAGACCGAAAACACCCGGCTGCGCCGCTGCGGGTCGGGTTCGGCGTTGAGCCAGCTTTCGATCACCGTGTACAGGCCCACCAGTGCCACGCCGGTCACCACGCGCAGCACGATCCAGCCGGCGGCGCTGATCCACAGCGGGTGCAGCAGCACGGCCATGGTGGCCAGCGCGGCGTGGAAGGCAAATGCCCGGCTGTGGCCGATGCGGCGGATCAAGGGCGGGGCGGTGAAGGTGCCGATGAAATAGCCGGCGAAGTAGGCCGACATCACCCAGCCCAGGGTGCCGGCGCTGAAGCCTTCCTGCCCGCCGCGAACGGCCAGCAGGGTGCCCAGCAGCCCGCTGCCGGTCAGCAGCAGCGCCACGCCCAGTAACAGGGCCGTCAGCCGCCACATGGCTGCGGCCTCGATGGAGAAGGTGAAGAAAACACCTGTCCCACCCTAACACACCCGCATTTCAGCCCCGTTCGATTTGCAGCGCGGCGCAGCCACGCGCATGCTGCGCGCGTTCGTTCCACACGGAAGTCACGATGAGCCATGAACTGATCTACCTGCTGCTGATCTTCGCGCTGCTGGTCATACCGCGCGCGCTGCAGCGTTTCAGCCTGCCGGCACCGCTCACCTGCCTGCTGTTCGGCATCATCGCCATGCTGTGGCTGGGCGAGCGTTCGCACGATGCGGTAATCGGCCTGCTGGCGACGCTGGGGATTTCTTCACTGTTCCTGTTCGCCGGGCTGGAAGTGGATCTGGCCGCACTGCGGCGTGGGCTGTGGCCGCTGCTGGCGCACCTGGTCATCCGCAGTGCAACGCTGTTCGGTGTGGGCTGGCTGGCGTGGCGCTATGCGGGCCTGCCGTGGCAGGCCGCGGGTCTGCTGGCGCTGGCCCTGCTCACCCCGTCCACCGGTTTCATCATGGATTCGCTGTCACGGCTGGGCTTGAGCGAAGACGAGCGGTTCTGGGTGACCAGCAAGGCCATTGCCGGTGAACTGTTGGCGCTGGCGGCGCTGTTCGTGGTGCTGCAGGCCGGCGATCCGTGGCACATGGCCATGTCCAGCAGCGCATTGCTGGCGATGATGGTTGGCCTGCCGCTGCTGTTCATCGCCCTGGGGCGCTGGGTGGCGCCGCATGCGCCGGGTTCGGAATTTTCGCTGCTGGTGATGGTGGGCATGGTGGCGGCCTACATCACCTACCTGCTGGGCGTGTACTACCTGGTGGGCGCGTTCATCGCCGGCCTGGTCGCGCGCCTGCTGCACCAACGCATGCCGCTGCTGGCTTCGCACGAGAACCTGCACGCGTTGCGCCTGTTCGCCTCGTTCTTCGTGCCGTTCTACTTCTTCAATGCCGGCACCAAGGTGCCCAGCGAAGCGCTGAGCTTCGAGGCGCTGGGGCTGGGCGTGGTGATCACGATGGTAGTGCTGCCGCTGCGCATCGCCGTGGTGTGGCTGCAGCGCCGGGTCATGTTCGGCGAAAGCTTCCGCAGCAGCCTGCGGGTGTCGCTGGCGCTGGCGCCCACCCTGATCTTCACCCTGGTGCTGGCGGCGATCATGCGCGAGCGCTTCCAGATTCCGGCGGTGTTGTTCGGTGCGCTGCTGCTGTACGCCGCGCTGACCACGCTGCTGCCGTCGCTGGTGTTCCGCACACCCTTCGATGTCGATCCGGTGGAGCAGGAACCTGCCGGTGAAGGCGAGGGCGCGCCGGTGGCGGCGACCGAAGTGAACGCGCCGGTGCCTGTGCGCGACTGAGTGCGCGGGCGCGCGCTGCGCTTGCGTTGCGGCAGCGCAGACCGGACACTGCGCGCCCGGCCGCACCGCCCTGACCGCGCGCCGGCCTGCACAGGAGCGCCACGCGTGATCGAGGAAGTGAACCACCGCCGCAGCTTGCTGCCCGCCCGTATCCTGTTGGGGTTCTCTGCGGTCGCGCTGTTGATCCTGTTCGCCAGCAGCTGGTCGATGCCGCCGGTGGATGCATCGGGCTTCCGCCAGACCCAGACCGCACTGTCGATCGACTGGCTGCTGCGCGGTGGGCCCTGGCTGGATTACCTGACCCCGGTGATCGGCGCGCCCTGGTCCATTCCCTTCGAATTTCCGCTGTACCAGTGGCTGGCCGCGCTGTTGTCGGCAGCCACGGGGCTGAGCGCAGACAACAGCGGGCGTCTGGTCTCGCTGCTGTTCCACGTGGGCAGCATTTTCATGGTCTACCGCACCGTGCTGGCGTTCCGCCCGGACCGCCTGCTGGCACTGTGCGTGGCCGCCGCCTTCGCCGTTTCACCGTTCGCCCAGTTCTGGGGGCGGGCGGTGCTGATCGAATCGACGGCCGTGTTCTTCGGTCTGGTGTTCGTCTGGGCCATGGCCGGCCTGCGCAGCCGGCCAACGGCGCTGCTGGGCGTGGTGGCGGTGCTGGCGGCGGTGCTGTCGGCGCTGGTGAAGATCACCACGTTCTTCGCGTATGCCGCCTTTGTCGCGCTGGCCTTCCTGTGGCTGGCGGTGCGCGAGCACGGCTGGCGCCCGCAGTGGCTGGCCGCGCACTGGAAGCTGCTGGCCTGGGGCGTGGTGGCCGCGCTGGCCGTTCTGGCCACGCTGCTGCTGTGGCTGCAGCACGCCGATGCATTGAAGGCACAGTCGGCGCTGGGCCAGCAGGTGACCTCCGAAGGCCTGAGTGCGTTCAACTACGGCACTCTGCAGCAGCGGCTAGACCCGGCCACCTGGGGCGCGGTGTTCAAGAAGCGCTTTGGCGCCGCCACCGGCTCGAACTGGGTGTTCGTGCTGGTTGTTGCAGCCGGCCTGGGCATGCGCCGTACGCGCGCGGCGGTGGCGCTGCTGCTGCTGGCCTATCTGGTGCCGTTCCTGGTCTTCACCAACCTGCAGGTGGTGCACCCGTACTACCAGGCCGCGCAGGTGGTGTTCGCCACCTCCATCGTGGGCCTGGTGCTGTGGGCGCTGGTGCTGCGCGCGCAGGCCAGTGGGCGCTATCGCTGGGCAATCGCCTTTGCGGTGTTGCTGTGCCTGCTGTCCACCGGCTTCGGCCTGGCCCATTACCTGAAGAACATGAAGGAAGCGCGCCAGCCCAGCGACATTTCGCAGATCGCCGCACTGATCCAGGCGGGTACGCCGCAGGATGGCGTGGTGCTGGCGCTGGGCCAGGACTGGTCGTCCGAGCTGCCTTACCGTGCCGGCCGGCGCGGGGTGATGGTGCCGGACTGGGCCTCGGATGACGTGCTGCGGTCGCTGCTGGAAACCGACGCGGCGTTGGGTGGCCTGCCCCTGGCCGCGCTGGTGGTCTGCCCCAACCAGCTGGCCAGCACCGCCGAGCGCGCGCACTGGCAGGCGCAGCTGCTGCAGCGCTATTCGGCCGGTGCGCAGAAGCAGGCGGTGGGGCAGTGCGAGGTCTGGTTGCAGCCGGCGGGGTGACCGTGGCGGCCGGCGCCCGCGGTTTGCGCGCGCTGGCCATGGCCGTTAGGGTGGGGTCATGACTGTCCGTTCCGCCTCCATGTCCGCCGCGTTGTTGCTGGCCCTTGCGGCCTGTTCGCAGCAGCAGCCCCCGATCAGCCACGATGTGGCCACGGCGCCTTCCGATGCCTTCATGGCCGCCGTGGCCGCGCACTGCGGCCAGGCGTTCGCCGGCCGGGTGGTGGAAGACACCCCGGCCCCCGCGGGCGACGATCCGTTTGCCGGCAAGCCGCTGGTGATGCACGTGCGCGGTTGCGAAGACCCCGGCCATGAACTGCGCATCCCGTTCCATGTGGGCGATGACCATTCGCGCACCTGGATCCTCACCCGCACTGAGCATGGGCTGAAACTGAAGCACGACCACCGGCACGCCGATGGCAGCCCCGATGTCATCACCCTGTACGGCGGCGACAGCACGCCACCGGGTACCGCCCAGCGCCAGCAGTTCCCTGCCGATGCCGATTCGGTGGCCATGTTCCGCCGTGCCGACATGCTGGCCTCCACCCACAACGTGTGGGCGATGGAGATCGAGCCGGACCAGCGCTTCGTCTATGAACTGACCCGCCCCGGCGGGCGGCGTTTCCGCGTCGAATTCGACCTGGGCAAGCCGGTGGCGCTGCCGCCGGCGCCGTGGGGTTCCGAGCAGGCACCGGCCCGGCCTTGAACGGATTGGGGGTCGGATCCCCTGCCCAAGGCAGGGGGGTCTGACCCCTTCCCTCAGCCAGCCGGGTAGCGCCGGGCCATGCCCGGCGGCTTTCCTGCGGTTGACCGCGCTGCTGCGCTCGCCGGGCATGGCCCGGCGCCCCTCAACGGGTACCAAAGCGTGCCCGGCAACCGTTGCTGACCCACACGCTGCCGCGCGAGTAGCCCCAGCTGCGGCCTTCCTGGCAGGCACTGCCGGACAGCTGCTGCTGCAGGACCGGCCGGCCCTGGCGCTCATCCCAGTTGCAGTTCTGGGTACGGTTGTTGTTGCTGCTGCAGGTAACGGTGTAATTGCTGTTGCCACCACCCCAGCCGCCGCCATTGCCACCGCCCCAGCCGCCGCGGCTCTCGGCGAATTCACCGCGGCAGCCGCGGTTGACCCAGATGGCTCCCCGGCGCACGCCCCAGGTCTGTCCTTCCACGCAGGCCGAGCCGGAGATCTGCCGTACCAGGGTGGCCCCGCGCCAGTTCACCGGGCAGGTGCGCTCGCGGTTGTCCTGGCTTTCGCAGCGGATGGTGCTGCCGCTGTTGCCGCCGCCCCAGCCGCCGCCGTTGTTGCCGCCCCAGCCGCCACGGCCTTCGACGAATTCGGCGCGGCAGCCGCCGTTGACCCAGATGCTGCCGTTGCGGCTGCCCCAGGTGCGGCCCTCCACGCAGGCCGAGCCGGACAGCTGGCGTACCAGCTGGGCATCGCGCCAGCCGGTGCTGCAGACCCGTTCACGGTTGTTCTGGCTTTCGCAGCGGACCACGCCGGTCTGCGCGGCGGCGGGGGCGGGGGACAGGGTCAGCCCGGCAAGGGCGCCCAGGGTCAGGGTGGTGGCCAGACTGGCCAGGGACAGCGCTTTCATGGCAAATCCCCATACGGTGTGTGGTGCGCGACTATAAGGACGGGGCGGATAAAGCCCGCGTGACCGTCCGCATTTGCCCCAGCCGGGCCCTCGGCCGCAGAATACGAGGCTTTCCGGCCCCCGTCGGGTGCCGGCGTTCTCCAGCGGAGCTTTCCCCCCATGCGTACCCACTTCTGCGGCCTGGTCAACGAGACCCTGATTGGCCAGACTGTCACCCTCGCCGGCTGGACCGACGTGGCCCGTAACCAGGGCGGCGTCTGCTTCATCGATCTTCGCGATCATGAAGGCATCGTGCAGGTGACCGTGGAGGTGGACAACGCCGAGGTGTTCGCCGTGGCCGCCAGCCTGGGCTACGAAGACGTGCTGCAGGTGGAAGGTGTGGTGCGCGCGCGCCACGCGGTGAACGACAAGATCGCCACTGGCAAGGTGGAAGTGATCGCCACCGCCATCACCGTGCTGAACAAGGCCGCGCCGCTGCCGTTCCACGCCCACGAGAACCCGGGCGAAGACACCCGCCTGAAGTACCGCTACCTGGACCTGCGTCGCCCGGAAATGCAGCGCATGCAGCGCACCCGCATCAAGCTGGTGCAGGCCCTGCGCCGCCATCTGGATGAGCGCGGCTTCCAGGACATCGAAACCCCGATCCTGACCAAGGCCACCCCGGAAGGCGCGCGCGACTTCCTGGTGCCGGCGCGCATGCACCCGGGCGAGTTCTACGCGCTGCCGCAGAGCCCGCAGCTGTTCAAGCAGATCCTGATGGTGGCCGGCTTCGACCGCTACTACCAGATCGCGCGCTGCTTCCGCGACGAAGCCCTGCGTGCCGACCGCCAGCTGGAATTCACCCAGCTGGACATGGAATTCGCCTTCGTGCGCGAGCGCGACGTGCAGGATTTCGTTGAAGACATGATCCGCGCCATCTTCAAGGAAGTGGTGGACGTGCCGCTGGCGGCCAGCTTCCCGCGCATGACCTGGGCCGAGGCCATGCGCCGCTACGGCTCGGACAAGCCGGACCTGCGCATCGCGTTGGAACTGGTGGACGTGGCCGAGCTGGTCAAGGACAGCGAGTTCGCCGTGTTCACCGGCCCGGCCAACGATGCCGACGGCCGCGTGGCCGCGCTGCGCATTCCGGGCGGTGCCACCCTGTCGCGCAAGCAGATCGACGAATACGCCGCACATGCCGCCAAGTACGGCGCCAAGGGCCTGGCCTACATCAAGATCGCCGACAACGGCGAAGTCAGCTCGCCCATCCAGAAGTTCTTCAGCGAAGCATCCTTCGCTGCACTGGTGGCCCACGTCGGTGCCGGCAACGGCGACATCGTGTTCTTCGGCGCCGGCGGCTACAACAAGGTGTCCGACTTCATGGGCGCGCTGCGCCTGAAGGCCGGCAAGGACTTCGGCCTGGTCACCGACGGTTGGGCGCCGCTGTGGGTCACCGACTTCCCGATGTTCGAATGGGACGAGGAAGAACAGCGCTACGTCGCCCTGCATCACCCCTTCACCGCGCCGGCCGTGGACGATATCGCCGACCTGCGCGCCAACGCCCGTACCGCCGTTTCGCGCGGCTATGACATGGTGCTCAACGGCAATGAAATCGGCGGCGGTTCGATCCGTATCCACCGCCCGGACATGCAGAGCGCGGTCTTCGAGCTGCTGGGCATCGGCGCCGAAGAGGCCCGTGCCAAGTTCGGCTTCCTGCTGGACGCGCTGAACTACGGCGCGCCGCCGCACGGCGGCATCGCCTTCGGCATCGACCGCATTGCCGCGCTGATGGCCGGTACCGAATCCATCCGCGACGTCATTCCGTTCCCGAAGACCACCGGTGCGCAGGATCTGATGACCGATGCGCCGTCGCCGATCGTCGACGTGCAGCTGGCCGAAGTACACATCCAGGTTCGCCCCAAGACCAACTGATCAGGAGATCCACGCAATGACCGAGTTCGCGTTTTCGCTGGAGTGGGAAAAGCTGGGCAATGAAGGCTCCGAGGCCACTTTGGTCACCGAGCGTGCACGTGTATTCGGTGGTTGGCTGGTCCGCGTCGGTACCAACCCGGCGGCGATGGCACTGACCTTCGTCGCTGACGGCGAAGGTCGTTGGGACGGTGAAGACTTCGGCGTCGAGGATTACGAGGACGACGAAGAGGAAGAGTTCGACGAGGACGAGGAAGAAGAAGGCGAGGACGAGGACGAAGAGGAATACGAGGAAGAGGACGAGGAAGAAGAGGACGAAACCGAGTCGTCGGAACGGGCTTGACCCCGACCGTCGCCCTGGCGTCCACTCGACCCATGTATTCGATCCGCCGCGCCACCGTGGACGACGCGCCGACTCTGTCGGCGCTGGCCGCGCGCACCTTCACTGAAACCTTCGGCCATCTGTACCCGCCGCAGGACCTGCAGGCCTTCCTGGAGGAGGCCTACACGGTTGAGCGCCAGCGCATCATCCTGGCCCACCCGGACTATGCGGTGTGGCTGCTGGAACGGGACGGAGAGGCGGTCGGCCATGCTGCCGCCGGCCCCTGTGGCCTGCCTCACCCGGACGTGAAGCCCGGCGATGGCGAGCTCAAGCGCCTGTACCTGGTGAAGACCGAGCAGAGCTGTGGCTGGGGCAGCCGCCTGCTGGAAACCGCGCTGGCCTGGCTGGAGCGCGACGGCCCGCGCACGCTGTGGCTGGGCGTGTGGTCGGAAAACTTCGGCGCACAGCGCTTCTATGCCCGCTATGGCTTCCAGAAGGCCGGTGAGTACCTGTTCCCGGTCGGCCAGATCAACGATCTGGAATTCATCCTGCGCCGCGAACCGCGCCCGGCCTGAGCGCGTTCACTGCCGCTTGCCCTGCGATTTCGTTCAATCACTGCAGATCCCGCCCCGCCCAACGCCAGGCTGTCACGCATGAATCCCCCTGTTTTGCTGCTGCATGGCATCTGGAATGCCCGCGCCTGGGTCGGGCCGTTGGCCTGGCGCCTGCGCGCGCGCGGTTTCCAGGTGCACACCTTCGGTTACGCCTCGATCTTCGGCGGGCCGGACGTGGCCGTGCCGCAGTTGCTGGAACGCCTGGCCGGCACCGGCCCGCTGTCGCTGGTCGGCCACAGCCTGGGCGGGCTGGTGGCGCTGGAAGCCCTGCGCCGGCAGCCGCAGTTGCCGGTGCAGCGCGTGGTCTGCCTGGGCTCGCCGCTGCGCGGCAGCGGCACGGCGCGCTCGCTGTCCGAACACGGCTGGGGCCTGGCCCTGGGCCGCAGCAGCGAACTGCTGCTTGATGGCCTGCCGGACTGGCAGGGCAGG
>NZ_JACVUD010000098.1:0-15426 GCF_016624905.1 Stenotrophomonas sp. S49
CGTTGGTAGAGTCGGGGGGGGGGGGGGGGGGGGGGGGGGTTGGGGGGGGGCCCGGCCGGCCCACGCCTCAACCCTCGTCGGTCTCGTATTCGACGAACACATCCAGCTCCAGCGCCAGTTCCTGCACCGCATCGCGCACCTTCTGCGCGGTGCTCTCGTTGCCCACTTCCACTTCCAGCTCGTGGATGCCCGGACCGATATCGTCCGACAGGCCGGCCGAACTGGAATCGTCGTCATCCATGTGCGGCATCAGGTCGTCGGTTTCTTCAACGTGCTCGATGCCTTCCAGCCCCAGCAGCAGATCGCTGATGGCGCGGGCATGGTCTTCGGTTCCGGTGATTCGCAGTCGCAGCATGGACATGGCAGTGGCACGTGGTGGGAGTTCAGCGCAGCCTAGCCAGCGGCAGGCAAAGACCGGGTGAGGGCGCTGTCAGCCGACGGTCGGTGTGCGGCCCAGCAGGCTGTCGGGCAGGGCGGGAATGGGCGTGCGCTCGTCGTGTGCCTGCGTCAGCAGCCAGTCGATGAACACGCGCGCCGCAGGGCCGGGCGGCTGCCCTTCGGCGTGCACCACGTAATAGCTGTAGCGCGCCTTCATCGCAGGTCCCGGCAGGCGCACCACTTCGTAGCGCTGCAGGTAAGGCTGGGCGATGTGGGTGCGTGCCAGCACCGCACCCATGCCATATACCGCCGCGCGCATCGCATCGGTGCTGTCGGCGAAGGTGTGCATGGGCGGCAGCGGCGAGGGCGGTCGCACCCCGGCGTGACGGAACCAGTCGCGCCAGCCCTGCGGGGACAGATCGCTCAGCAGCGGCAGGTCGGCGATGCGTGCCGGGTCGTCCAGTGCTTCCACCCCGGCCAACGCCGGTGAGGCCACCGGGAACAGCTGGTCGTCCATCAGGTGCTGCGCGTGCAGTCCCGGCCATTGGCCCAGACCGTAGCGGATACCGACTTCCGGCCCGCTGTCGTCGTAGCGGTCCAGGCCGCTGCCGGTGTGCAGTTCGATGCGGATCTGCGGGTGGGCCTGGGTGAAGCGCGGCAGGCGCGGCAGCAGCCAGCAGTACGACAGCGACCGCAGCGTGGTCACCCGCAGGGTCACGCTGTCGGCGTCCGGTTGCAGGTGGTGGGCCACGGCGGCCACATCGGTGAAGGCGGCGCTGGCGGCGTCGGCCAACTGGCGGCCCTCGGCGGTCAGGCGCACCCCGCGCGCATGGCGCAGGAACAGGCGGGTTTCCAGCACCTCTTCCAGGCGGCGCACATGGTGGCTGACCGCGCTGGCGGTCAGGTGCAGTTCCTGCGCGGCCTGGGCGAAGTTCTGGTGGCGTGCAGCCACCGCGAAGACGGCCAGTGCAGGCAGCAGGGAAGGGCGTAGCAGCATGTCCAGCCTCAAACCATATTTGTGGCTGACAGCGATACTACGCGCTTGTGCGGCAGGCGTCTGCGGCCGATGCTGTGTGCCCGGTGGTTTGACAGACGATGGACGGAGGCAGCACATGAATGCGGTACCACAGGTGGCCGAGCGCGATTGGCGCACGCCGCTGGAACTGACCCTGCTGGGCGCCATCTGGGGCTGCTCGTTCCTGTTCATGCGCGTGGCCGTGCCCTCGTTCGGGCCGTTCGCGCTGGTGGAAGTGCGTCTGGTGCTGGGCGCACTGGTGCTGATGCCCTTCCTGTGGCGCGCCCGTGCGCAGTTCCCGCCGCGCCGCTGGCTGTGGCTGGCGCCGATCGGGCTGATCAACTCGGCACTGCCGTTCGTGCTGTTTGCCTATTCGGCCGAGCAGGCGCCGGCAGCTATTGGTGCGATTTGCAATGCGATGACGGTGCTGTTCGCCGCGCTGATCGCGTTCCTGTTCTTCGGCGAAAAGATCGGCGTGCGTCGTGCCGGCGCGCTGCTGGTCGGCTTTGCTGGCGTGGTGGTGCTGGCCACGGCCAAGGTGTCGGGCCTGAGCATCGGCATGGCCGTGCTGGCCGGTGCTGCGGCGTCGCTGCTGTATGGGCTGGGCGTGAACCTGGTGAAGCGGCACATGACCGGCCTGCCATCGGCGGCCGCCGCTGCCGCGACGCTGGGCTGTGCCTCGCTGTGGATGCTGCCGATGGCGGTAACGCATTGGCCGCAGGGTGCCATTCCGCTGAAGGCCTGGGGCGCGGCCATCGCGCTGGGCGTGGCCTGCACCGGCCTGGCGTTCCTGATGTTCTACCGCCTGATCGGCCGCATCGGCCCGTCACGTGCGTCCACGGTGACTTATCTGATTCCGCTGTTCGGCGCCGCCTTCGCGTGGTTGTTCCTCGGCGAACCGGTGACGTTGCAGATGCTGATTGCCGGCGGATTGATCCTGGGCAGCGTGGCGGTCAGCCAGAAGAGCTGATGCATCGGGCGCGTGCTGCGTGACGCTTGCTGAAGGCGTTTCACTGTTCATGGGTGTCACTTTTCTTTGCGCGCGCAAAGAAAAGTAACCAAAAGAAACGCGCCGCCGTCAGCGAGCCGGCGCTGCGCGCCGGTACCCTGCGCTCCTCGGTCCGGCGAGGGACGGCGCGGAACTCGCTGCGCTCAGACACCCGCGCCTCTTCGCCCTTGCCGGACCTGCGGTGCCCGGCTCGCTTCAAGGCGGACCCAGATCAAAACCCACAGCTGCACCCAGTAGATCCACGCCATGCGTGGATGTTTTCGTCTTCGCTTTTACAACCCGCCGCTGCACTCGCCGGGCATGGCCCGGCGCTACCGCACCGGCACCGGAATGTTGCACAGGTCGATATGCCCGGCCGGGCGCTTGTAGAAATCATCCACGCGGTTGCGCCGTGCTTCCACCGTGTCGGCGAAGGTCTTTGAATCGGTGCGCAGCACCTGGATTGGGGTGCGCTCGGCCGCTGGCACGTCGCTGGCGCGGCGGATCGATATGATCGGCGTGCGCAGCTTCGGGTCTGCATAGAAGCCCATCGGCGCCGGTCCGCGCGGAATCGCACTCAGCAGTTCCATGCCCTTCAGCACGCGGCCAACCAAGGTGATGTTGCGGTCGAGCTGGCGCGGCGACTGGCCGGTCACTACGTACAGCTCGGCGCCGATGCTGCTGTCTTCCTCATTGCTGCGGCCCGCGCCGAGCATGCCGTAGCAATGCGCCAGCCAGGCCTTGCCGGCCTGCGGGTCCTGGCCCACCGGGAAGCCATCAACGAAACCGGTCTGCGCCGCCCAGCCATCACGGTCGGGCAATACGCTCACCTTCAGGCCAGTGCTGGCGCGTTCGAATTCGGCTGGCAGCTTGCGCGCGGCGCTGCCGAACGGCTTGGCCTTGCTGGCGTCGTCGGCGTCGGCATCGCCGAACTGCACCACGAAGTTGTCCTGCGAACGGTAGATGCTGGTGCCGTCCCAGAAATGCTCGTGGGCGAAGGTCTGGATGTTGGCCACATGGCGCGGGGCAAACTGCGGCGCCAGTTCGATGATCACCCGTCCGGCCGGCAGATCCATGTACAGCAGGTTGGCCGGGTCCGGGGTGCGCCAATCGCTGGCCGCAGAAGCATCAAGGATCTGCTGCGGGCTGCGGTAGGGCGTGGCAGCGCTGGCCAAGGCGGGCAGCAGGCAGGCGAGGGCGAGGGCGGTCAGGGCAGTGCGACGGCGGTGCGGCATGGGATCCCCGGAACGAAGGTGTCAGCCGATTCTGCGCCACCGGCGGCGCCTGCGCCATCGATGCCCTCTGGTTTTGCCGATCGGCGTACGGCACTGTGTGCACATCGGCAGGGAAGCATGCAATGAGCGAACAACACTCCGCCACGCCCGAAGCGGCGTTGCACGCGCTGGTCAAATGGACGTTGAGAGGCTTCGTTGATGATGACGTGGACGCTGTGCGCTGGTTGCAGGCACTCCCTCCTCGCACGCTGTTCGACGTCGATGAGCGTCTGCGCAGCTGGTGGGCACCACGGCAGAACGAACTGCTTTCCAGCGTGCAGAACTACCAGGGCGCATCGCTTGAAGTACGTGCGGCGGCGTTGTTCCTTGCCGGATGCGATGGCAATGGCCATACCCGCGAGGCGGCGCTGCAGACGATGCGCTCGGTGCCCAGCCACCTGACGTTGTCCTGCGCCCTGCTGCGCTGCAATGACTGGGTGGCCGAGGTGCGTGCGATGGCGCAGGAGGTGGTGCTATCCCTGCTCGGGCAGTGCGCGGTACATCACGTGTTGGCGGCCTGGCCGATCGTGGTGCGCCTGCGCAATGCGCAGCGCATCGACCGCGCGTGGCTGCAGGACACGCTGTTCGGGTGGCTGGCATCGCCCTCCCGCCAGCAGGTCCTTGAAGGATTGCTGGGGCATCCCGACGCACGTACGCGGCTGGCGGCCTATGCCATCGCGCTGCAGACCCACCCAGACCGGGCAGCACTGCGCGCGCATGCGCTGGGCGACAGTGATCCGCACGTTTCTTATCAGGCGCTGACCGACCTTCTGCGGCATGGCGCGCCCATGGACATCGACAGGCTGTGTCCGCTGGCCCTGTCCGCGCCATCCGCCCGCGTGCGTGGTGCCGCGCTGCGCGCGCTGGTGGAACGCGAAGTGGCTGGACTGGACGCGCACATCGAAGCGGCGGCATTCGACCGTTCGCGCGGTGTGCGCCGCTTGGCGGCATGGCTGCTGCAACAGCGGCAGGCCCGTCCCGCCATCGCGTTGTGGCGCCAGGAGTTGCAGCCGCCAGGGCGCGAACGCTGGCGCGAGGCGTTGGCAGCTCTCGCCGATCACGCCGAGGCCGAGGATGTGCCTGCATTGCGCGCCTGGTTGCCGCAGGTGTCGGCGCGTCATCAGCGCAACTGCCTGCGCGGTTGGGTGCGAGCCGAGGGCGGCGCCGGCCTGGCGTTGCTGAGGGTGGCACTGGAAATGCCGGGTCGCACGGTGAATGCGATGCTGGACAGCGCGAACGCGCTGTGGGTTGCGGAGCTGGATCCACCGAGGCTGCTGGCGTTCTGCCACGATGGTCCTTCGCCTGTGGCATGCGCTGGGCTGCTCCGGCTGCTGCCGCGGTTGCCGTTGTGGCAGCACCTTGACCTGCTGCTGGATGCGATGCCGCAGCGCGAAGATGAGCACGCGTGGCACCTGCAGCTCGCGCACGACTGGCTTCGCCGCAGCGAGCAGTACTCGCCGCTGGGCCCCGCCCGCCGGCAGGCTCTGGTCAGCCGGCTTGAAGCGGGCAGGCATGCCTTGCCCGAGGCCGTTGCGGCACAGGTGCTGCTGGCCGTGCGCCAGGCCTGACGCCCCCTTGCCTCACGGCAGGGTGACTAACGACACATTCGCTATACCGGACTTCGCACTACTGTTGACTCCAACATAGTGGAGGGCCGGCCATGTCCGACGACGATGTCCACCTGAAGAAGTTCCAGAAGGAGCTCAGCGCCGGCACGGTGTCGCTGGCCCTGCTGGCGGTACTGGCCCGGGCCGGGGAGCCGCTGTACGGCTACCTGATCGCCAAGGAGCTGGAGCGCGTGGGTGAGGGCGTGCTGAGTGGCAAGCAGAGCGCGCTGTACCCGGTGCTGCGCAACCTGGAAGGCGCCGGCCTGCTGGAAAGCCACGTCGAACCGTCCAGCAGTGGCCCGCCGCGCCGCTACTACCGCATCAATGAACGTGGCCACGAGGTGCTGGCGCAGTGGCGCCAGGCCTGGCAGGCCACCCGCGATTCCGTCGATTCCGTGTTGGAGGGGGTACCGCAATGAACGACCTGAACCTGGCAGGCACGGCCCTGCCCACCACCATTGCCCAGTATCTGGCGCAGCTGCGCGCGGCGCTGGAAGGCGCCGACCCGGCCATGGTGCAGGATGCCCTGTACGACGCCGAGGAATACCTGCGCTCGGAACTGGCCGCGCAGTCGGGCCGCAGCGAGGCCGAGGTGATTGCCGATGTGGCCGGCAGCTATGGCGCGCCGCAGGAAGTGGCCGAGATCTACCGCGAAACCGAGGTGACCGTGAACCGCGCGCTGCGTACACCGCGCGCCGACACCGCGCCGGTGCTGCGCGCGGCGGCCGAAGCCAGCGGGGCGGCACCTGCGGCGGCGCTGCCGGCGGCGAAGCCGCGTACCTGGTGGGCGCGCTTCTTCGGCGTCGTGCTGGACCCGCACACCTACGGCGCGCTGTTCTACATGCTGCTGTCGCTGGCCACCGGCACGTTCTTCTTCACCTGGGTGGTGACCGGGCTGTCGCTGTCGTTGGGCCTGATGATCCTGATCATCGGCGTGCCGTTGACGGTGCTGTTCTTCGGTTCGGTACGCGGGTTGGCGCTGCTGGAAGGGCGGCTGGTGGAAGCGCTGCTGGGTGAGCGCATGCCGCGCCGGCCGCAGTACACCGATCGCAGCCGCAGCTGGCTGCAGCGCATTGGTGACATGTTCACCGATGGCCGCACCTGGCTGACGCTGCTGTACTTCCTGCTGATGCTGCCGCTGGGCATCGTGTACTTCACCATCGCGGTCACCCTGCTGTCGGTGTCGCTGGCCTTCATCTGGTCGCCGGTGGCGGCGCTGTTCGATGCCACCGTGCCGAGCATCTACATCGATGGCACCAATGTGCTGCCGCTGGAGTTCACGCCGCTGCTGGCCGTGGTGGGCGCGCTGCTGCTGCTGCTGACGATGCACCTGGCACGCGGCATCGGCAAACTGCACGGCATGCTGGCCAAGCACCTGCTGGTGCGGCTGTAATGGTGCAGGCCCAGCACCGGGGTCGGATCCCTGTTCGCAGGACAGGGCTCTGACCCCGTCACGTGCAGGCTGCAGGGGTCAGAGCCCTTTCCGTTGGAAAGGGATCCGACCCCGAGGCCAAGGCTTACCCGGCCTTGCGCCGCAGCGGGGTGACGTTGCTCTTCTTCTTCGTCGCCTTCGCAGCCGGGGCTTCGGCATGGGCGGCGAAGAAATCGCGCACCTTCGGGTACACCACTTCGCGCCAGCGGCGGCCGCTGAAGATGCCGTAATGGCCGGCACCTTCCACGATGAAGTGCTCGCGGCGGTCCGCGGCGATGCCGGTGCACAGCGCCTGCGCTGCTTCGGTCTGGCCCAGGCCGGCAATATCGTCCAGCTCGCCTTCGATGCTCAGCAGCGCGGTATCGCGGATCGCCGACGGGTCGACCTTCTCGCCGTTCACCACCCATTCGCCACGCGGCAGCAGGAAGTCCTGGAACACCACTGAAATGGTGTCCAGGTAGTACTTGGCCGGCATGTCCAGCACGGCGTTGTACTCATCGTAGAAGCGGCGATGCGCGTCGGCGTCTTCCAGATCGCCCTTGACCAGATCGGCGTAGAAATCCCAGTGCGAACTGAAGTGGCGGCTGGGATTCATCGACAGGAATCCGGCGTGCTGCAGGAAGCCCGGGTACACGCGGCGGCCGGCGCCAGGGTAGCTGGCAGGCACGGTGTGGATCACGTTGTTTTCGAACCACGACAGCGGGTTCTGCGTGGCCAGGTTGTTCACCGCAGTCGGGCTGCAGCGCGCATCGATCGGCCCGCCCATCATCACCAGCGTGCGCGGGGTCGGCTCGCCGCGGCTGGCCATCAGCGAAACCGCAGCCAGCACCGGCACGGTCGGCTGGCACACGCTCACCACGTGCAGGCGTTCAACGCCCAGGTGGCGGATGAATTCCTGGATGTAGGCGATGTAATCGTCCAGCCCGAATTCGCCTTCGCTGGCCGGCACCATGCGTGCATCCACCCAGTCGGTGACGTACACGCGGTGGTCGCGCAGCAGCGTACGCACGGTGTCGCGCAGCAGCGTGGCGTGGTGCCCGGACAGCGGCGCCACCACCAGCACGAACGGCTGGTTGAGCATGGTGTGCAGCTGCTCGGCTTCGTTGCTGTGGCGCTTGAAGCGCAGCAGCTTGCAGAACGGCTTGCTGACCTCTTCGTGCACCACGATCGGCACGCGTTCGCCTTCGACCTCGATTTCGTTGATGCCCCATTCGGGCTTCTCGTAATCCTTGCCGATGCGATGGAACAGTTCATTGACGGCCGCCAGGCGATCAGCGCCGGGCATCTGCGACCACCAGTGACCCTGGTTGGTGAAGAAGCGGGCGTTGGCCTGGGCCTGGTGCACCCAAGGGGCGAGCAGGTTGCGGGTCAGTTCGTGCAGTTGATAGAGCATGCCGACCGAATATGTATGGTCATATGTTGCCGCGCAGCATATCCCATCCCGGTGTCCCGCGGGTTAAGTTGGCTGAAAAAAGTGAATCCGGATTCACATCCGTTCCAGCGCCGCCGCCTCGCCGGCCAATCCGGGGCCCAGCCACAGGTGCGAACCCACGGCCTGCAGGCCCTGGCGGGCCAGCTCGCGCCGGTACCAGCGCGCCGGGCGGGCCTGGAAGCCCTCGTGGTCGCCGTCGAATTCATCCTCGGCGGCGAAGGTTTCCAGGAAGGCCACCCCAGCGGTCAGCTCGGCCAGGCCAGCCAGGCCGGCGCGCAGCTCGCGATTGGGCACGTAATGCATCACGTCCGAGCACACCAGCAGGTCGACCGGAGCACAGGGCCGCAGCCAGGCGAAATCGCCGAATGCGGCCAGGTGCAGGTTGCGGGTACGACCGTAGCGGCGCACAGCGTACTCGCTGCTGTCAAAGCCAAGGTATTGGACCTTCGGACGCAGTTTCAGCAGCGGTGCGCGCCAGGCGCCTTCGCCGCAGCCGATATCCAGCACGCTGCGGATCGGCCGTTCCAGGTAGTACTCGGCGCTGGCCACGGCCAGGGCCACCTTGCGGGCCAGGCGGGCACTGCCGCCGATATCGGCCCGGCGGTACCAGCGTTGGAAGTAGGCGGCGTCGTAGGTCTTGTCCATGGGCAGGGCACGGTGATGAAAGCGGAGCGTAATAGTAGAGCCACGCCATGCGTGGCTGGGGTGTGTGGTGCGGCAATTGGCCGCGGCAGCCACCCATGGGGTGGCTCTACTGCGACAATGGTTCCTTCCCGCCAGCCGCCGGAGCGAGCGCATGCAGAGCTACTACTGGGTCAAGACCTTCCACATCGTCTTCGTGGTGGCCTGGATGGCCACGGTCTTCTACCTGCCGCGCATCCTGGTGAACCTGGCCGAGACGGCGGGCCAACCCGCGGTGGTGGCCCGCCTGCAGCTGATGGGCATGCGCCTGTACCGCTTCGGCCATTCCATGTTCGGCCTGGCCTTCGTGCTGGGCCTGGTGCTGTGGCTGGGCTACAAGGTCATTCCGGACTTCCCGACCATGGTCGCGCCGGGCGGCGCCGGCTGGCTGCACGCCAAGCTGGGCCTGGTGGTGGTGCTGCTGGCGTACTTCATCTGGACCGGCCGCCTGCTGAAGGGCGTGGCCAAGGGCCGCGCACTGCCGTCGTCGCGCGCGCTGCGCTGGATCAACGAGATCCCGCTGCTGGCCTTCATTCCGATCGTCTGGCTGGTGCTGGCCAAGCCGTTCTGACCGGTAGATCCGCGCCATGCGTGGATGGGTCTGGTCTATCCACGCCATGCGTGGATGGGCGCTTGTAGAGTCGAGCTTGCTCGACTGCCTGGATCAAAAGCAGTCGAGCAAGCTCGACTCTACAAAAGGAGGCGCGGCCGATCAGGCCGCGTCGTGAGTATCCCGAACAGGAAACGCGGCCGATCAGGCCGCGCCGTGAGTATCCCGAACAGGCAACGCGGCCCGATCAGGCCGCTTCGTACGTACCGTAGCTGCGCAGGCGCGTGTAGCGCTGCTCGATCAGCTGTTCGGTGGACAGCTTGTCCAGCGCGTCCAGCTCGTTCAGCAGCACGGCCTTCAGGCGCTTGGCCATCTGGGTCGGGTTGCGGTGGGCGCCGCCGGTCGGCTCACGCACCACCTTGTCCACCAGGCCCAGGCTCTTCAAGCGCGGCGCGGTCAGGCCCAGCTGTTCAGCGGCATCCTTGGCCTTGCCGGCGTCCTTCCACAGGATCGAGGCGCAGCCTTCCGGGGTGATGGTCGAATACACCGCGTATTCCAGCATGACGGTGCGGTCGCCCACGCCCAGCGCCAGCGCGCCGCCGGAACCGCCTTCGCCGATCACCGTGCAGATCACCGGCACCTTCAGCTCGGCCATCTCCATCAGGTTGCGGGCAATGGCTTCGGACTGGCCGCGCGATTCGGCATCGATGCCCGGCCAGGCGCCGGCGGTGTCGATCAGGGTCAGCACCGGCAGGCCGAAGCGTTCGGCCATCTTCATCAGGCGCAGGGCCTTGCGGTAGCCCTCCGGCTTGGGCATGCCGAAGTTGCGCTTGATCTTTTCCTTGGTGTCGCGGCCCTTCTGGTGGCCGATCACCATCACCGAACGGCCATTGATGCGGGCCAGGCCGCCCATGATGGCCTTGTCGTCGGCAAACGCGCGGTCGCCGGCCAGTTCCTGGAACTCATCGCAGATGATGCGGATGTAGTCGGCGGTGTACGGGCGCGACGGGTGGCGGGCCAGCTGCAGCACCTGCCACGAGGTCAGGTTGCGGAAGATCTGCGCGGTGCGCATGCGCAGCTTGTCCTGCAGCGCGTGCACTTCGGCCTCGACATTGACCGCCGGACCGGCACTGGCGTTGCGCAGTTCCTGGATCTTGGCTTCCAGGTCGGCGATGGGTTGCTCGAAGTCGAGGTAGTTCGGATTCATCGGAAGCCGTCGTGTAAAGAAGAGGGGAATTCTAGCCGAATGCGCCGGAACGCCCCGTACGCCTTCGTCTGGAAGGCGACGGTAACCCAGCCGGGCAGGACGCGCCAGTCAGCGCGGCAGGCAATCAGGGGGCGTCAGGGCACGACCAGCGCGCTGCGCGCCATCTCGGTGCTGCGGATCGTCAGGAAGTCGTTGTAGGCCTCGTTGGCGGCCACCGGCAGGGTCGAGCCCAGGGTCATGGTGGCCTGGGTGAAGGCCATGCTGACCTTGAAGTCTTCCTTGCGCAGGGCCTTCTGCTCCGAGGCGGTGCTGGCCTTCAGCCAGCGCGCATACAGATCGCGCATCGGGCCGGCATGGGCCTCGAAGGCGGGGTCCAGCGCGGGCAGGGTGGCCGGGGCCGGTTCCAGCGTGTAGACCGGCGCCACGTAGCCGGCCGGCTGCTCACGCTTGAAGGCACCTGGCTCGCCCATGCTCTGTTCCACGTAGTCGATGAAGTCCGGGGCAGTGAACACCTTGGTGCTGATCTTGCCGCCGCTGGCATCCACGTGGGCCACGATCTGTTCTTCCGGGAACGGCTGGCGCACGCCGAAGTTCCAGTTCTTGTCGATGAACAGGCCGTGGTGCTTCTCGTAAGGGCCCTTGAACTGCACCCCGCCCAGTTCCATGCCCAGGCCGCTGCTGCCGAAGTTCTTCAGCTTGTCCTCGCCGGTCACGTAGATCTCGCGCGCGGTCACGTACTCGCTCAGGGTCGGGTTGATCAGACCGCCACGGCCGTCGGCATACACGATGAAACGCACATCGCCCAGGCGTTCGGTGTGCAGGTGGTGCTCACCCGGGGCCAGGCTGATCGCACGCGATGCGTTGGCGGCTACCGGCAGGTCCTTGCCGTCGATGCTGATGGACAGCGGCGTGGCGGTGGGGTTGTCGATCTCGAAATCGACCTTGGACGAGCATGCGGACAGCGCCAGCGCAGCGACGAGGGGGAACAACAGCGTTTTCATGACGGAAGATCGTCCTTGATACAGACAACGGGAAAAAATAATCAGGCGCGGCCTCAGTTGGCCCACGGCGGGCTGTAGCGCACCTTCAGCGTGCGCACCGCCGGGTCGGCGCGCAGCGCCTCCATCAGCTTGGAATCGATGCGCACCGCGCTCTGCCCGGACACGTCGAGCATGCCGGCCACGCCGCCCTGCGGGCTCTTCAGCAGCAGGTCCAGGCGCAGCGGCGTGCGTCCCGGGCGATGGCGGTCCAGTACGGCATTCACGCGTTCCCAGACCGGGCGCTGCTGGCGCAGGTCCAGGCGCAGCGACAGGCGCGTGGCGTAGTTGGCGCAGACTTCATCGAAGTCCCAGCACTGGCGGATGCGCAGGGCGAAACCGCCGTTGAATTCGTCCTCGCGCAGACCGCCCTTGACCACCAGGATGCGGTCCTTGGTCATCAGATGGCCGAACTCGGCCATCGCATCGGAAAACGCGCTGCATTCGACCCGGCCGCGGCCGTCTTCCAGCTGGATGAAGATCTGGCTTTCGCCCTTGCGGCGCACACCCACCACCTGGCCGGCCAGCACGGTCTGCACTTCCGGGCGCCAGCGCTTTTCGCCGCCGCCACCGCCGCCACCGCTGTTGGCGCTCCAGATCTTTTCCACCGCGCCCAGATCGTTGCCGACCAGGTCGCGCACGTCGTCGCGCCACGGGTCGAACGGGTGCCCGCTCAGGTAGAAGCCCAGGGTGTCGCGCTCGCCATTCAGGCGCTGCAGCAGCGGCCATTCCTCGGCCTCGGGCAGGTCCAGCTGGATGCTGACCGTGCTCGGGTCTGGGCCGCCGAACAGCGAGTTCTGGCCCGAGGCACGCTCGCGCGCCATCTGGTCGGTGGCCTTGATCACTTCCGGCAACTGCAGCATCAGCGAGGCGCGGTTGTGGCCCAGTTCGTCCAGCGCGCCGCAGTTGATCATCGCTTCCAGCGTGCGCCGGTTGAGCTTGGCCGAACCCACGCGCGTGCAGAAGTCCAGCAGGTCCTTGTAGTCGCCGCCCTTCAGGCGTTCGTCCACCACCGCTTCGCAGGCACCCTGGCCCACGCCCTTGATCGCGCCAAGGCCGTACTGGATGGTGTCCGGGGTGACCGCTTCGAACATGAAGGCCGAGTGGTTCACCTTCGGTGGCAGCACGGTCAGGCCCAGGTTGCGCACCTCGTCCAGGAAGCCGACCACCTTCTCGGTGTTGTCCAGATCAGAGGACAGCGTGGCGGCCATGAACTCGGCCGGGTAGTGGCGCTTCAGCCACGCGGTCTGGTAGCTGACCAGCGCGTACGCGGCGGCGTGCGATTTGTTGAAACCGTAGCCGGCGAACTTTTCCATCAGGTCGAAGATCGCATCGGCCTTGGCTTCGTCCACGCCATCCTTGGCCGCGCCCTCGCGGAAGATCTCGCGGTGCTTGGCCATTTCTGCCGGCACCTTCTTGCCCATCGCGCGGCGCAGCAGGTCGGCGCCGCCCAGCGAGTAGCCGCCGACGATCTGCGCCATCTGCATCACCTGCTCCTGGTACACCATGATGCCGTAGGTGTCCTTCAGGATGGCTTCGGTGCGCGGGTCGGGATAGATGATTTCTTCCTGGCCGTGCTTACGTGCGTTGAACGATGGAATCAGATCCATCGGGCCCGGTCGGTACAGCGACACCAGGGCGATCAGGTCTTCGAAACGGTCGGGGCGCGCGTCCTTCAGCAGGCGGCGCATGCCCGAGGATTCGAACTGGAACACCGCGCCGGTGTTGCCGTTGGCGAAGATGTCCTTGTAGGTGGGCGCATCGTCCAGCGGGATCGCGGCGATATCCACCGGCGGAATGCCGGCGCGCTCGTGGCGCTTGTTGATCGCCTTCACCGCCCAGTCGATGATGGTCAGCGTGCGCAGGCCCAGGAAGTCGAACTTCACCAGGCCCACTTCTTCCACGTCGTTCTTGTCGAACTGGGTGACCGGGTTCTTGCCCAGGCCGTTCTCGTCGTGTTCGGCGTACAGCGGGCAGAACTCGCTCAGCGGCTCGGGCCCGATCACCACGCCACCGGCGTGCTTGCCGGCGTTGCGGGTCAGGTCTTCCAGCTGCAGCGCCAGGTCGATCAGGTCGCGGACATCGTCCTCGGTCTCGTAGCGCTGGATCAGTTCCGGCGAGGCCATTTCCGAACTGGGGCCTTCCTTGCCCTTGCCCAGCGCATCCTTCAGGTGGATGCCCAGGATGTTCGGGATCAGCTTGGAAACGCCGTCGACCAGGCCATACGGGAAGCCCAGCACGCGACCGGAGTCGCGCACCACCGCCTTGGCCGCCATGGTGCCGTAGGTGATGATCTGGCTGACACGTTCGCGCCCGTACTTGCGCGCCACGTAGTCGATCACCTCGTCGCGGCGGTCCATGCAGAAGTCGATGTCGAAGTCGGGCATCGACACGCGTTCGGGGTTCAGGAAGCGCTCGAACAGCAGGTTGTACGGCAGCGGGTCCAGGTCGGTGATCTTCAGCGCCCACGCCACCAGCGAACCGGCACCGGAACCACGGCCCGGGCCGATCGGAATGCCCTGGTTCTTGCCCCACTGGATGAAGTCGGCCACGATCAGGAAGTAGCCGGGGAAGCCCATCTTGATGATGGTGTTGAGCTCGAACTCCAGGCGTTCGAAGTAGTCCTCGCGGGTCTTGCCCGGCGCCAGCGGATTCTTTTCCAGGCGCTCGGTCAGGCCGTCGCGCGACATCTTCTGGATCCAGGTGTCCAGCGTTTCGTCGTCGGGCACCGGGTAGTTGGGCAGGAAGTAGGTGCCCAGGCGCATCTCGATGTTGCAGCGTTCGGCCAGCGCCAGCGTGTTGTCGATCGCATCGGGAATGTCGGCGAACAGCGCGCACATTTCCTCGGCCGACTTCAGGTACTGCTGGTCGCTGTACTCGCGCGGGCGCTTGGGGTCGTCCAGCACCCGGCCGGTGGAAATGCACACGCGCGCTTCGTGCGCGCTGAAATCGGTCGGCGCCAGGAAGCGCACGTCATTGCTGGCGATCACCGGCAGGCCGCGCTGGCCGGCGGCCATCAGCGCGAAGCGGTTGAAGGTTTCCTCGCCTTCGCGGCCGGTGCGGGTCAGTTCCAGGTGCAGGCCATCGCCGAACACGCGCTGCCAGTCGGCCAGCTGCTGCTCGGCCAGGTCGTGCTTGCCGTCCAGCGCCAGGCGCCCGGCCAGGCTCTCGCGCCCGGCCAGGGCGAACAGACTTGCGTTGCCAGCCTTCAGCCAGTCCGGGTGCACGGCCACGCCACCTTCGGCGCGGTGGCCTTCCATCCAGGCGCGGGTCAGCAATCGCGACAGGCTCAGGTAGCCCTCGCGGTCGCGGCACAGCAGGGTCATCCGCCACGGGTCCTGGCCTTCCTCGGCAATCATCACGTCGGCGCCGGCAATGGGCTTGATGCCCACGCCTTCGGCGGCCTTGTAGAACTTCACCAGGGCGAACAGGTTGTTCAGGTCGGTGACCGCCAGGGCGGGCAGGCCGAGTTCCACCGAGCGCGACAGCAGGTTGGCCTGCTTGGCTTTTTTCGGGTCCGCCTGGTCGGGCTTGGCCGGCACGCGGATGGTCGAGTCCGCCAGCGAGAACTCGGTGTGGACGTGGAGATGTACGAAGCGAGAGTTGGACATGCCGGACCAGGTTGGAGCGCGCGGGCCCCGGGAGCTGACGGGGAATCGTCGCCGGGGTCGGAAAGCGCTGGAATGCCCGGTCAGGGTACCGAGGGCAGGGGGTGGCGACAAGGACTTGACGGGGGGTGATAGCGCGCATTCCGCCCGGGGGGGGCCCCCCCCGCCCCGGGGGGGGGGGGGGGGGGGGGGGGGGGGGGGGGGGGGGGGGGGGGGG
>NZ_JACVUD010000099.1:0-15284 GCF_016624905.1 Stenotrophomonas sp. S49
CCGATGAACCCGACCCACAGGACGACCCACCCCCCGGTCGGGTACGATGCTCGCCCCCCGTTCGGGACGCTGTACGCAATGAGCAAGAACAACGAAAAGGCCGCCCCGCAGGGCGATGTGACCCAGGACCAGGCCGAGGATGCGGTGCGCACCCTGCTGCGCTGGGCCGGCGAGGACCCGTCCCGTGAAGGCCTGCTGGATACCCCCCGCCGCGTGGCCGAGGCCTATGGCGACTGGTTCAGCGGCTACCGCGACGACCCGCGCGCCTACATGGAACGCACCTTCGAGGAAGTGGCCGGCTACGACGAACTGATCGTGCTGCGCGACATCGAATACGAAAGCCACTGCGAACACCACATGGCGCCGATCATCGGCCGCGTGCACGTCGGCTACCTGCCGGCCGGCAAGGTGGTGGGCATCAGCAAGCTGGCCCGCGTGGTCGAAGCCTACGCCCGCCGCTTCCAGGTGCAGGAAAAGATGACCGCGCAGATCGCCCAATGCATCCAGGACGTGCTGCAGCCGATCGGTGTGGGCGTGGTCGTGGAAGGCGCCCATGAATGCATGACCACCCGTGGCATCCACAAGCGCGGCGTCAGCATGGTCACCTCAAAGATGCTGGGCAGCTTCCGCGACGACGCGCGTACCCGCGCCGAGTTCCTGCGCTTCATCGAAGTGGGCAACAAGCGCTGAGTCGCTTGCCTGCGCCCCGCCGGCCCGCCGTGGCCGGCCGCGCCCGCGCGGCCGCATTGCCTGCGGCCGCCTGCGGCTGCCTTCCGCACCCCGCCAACCTGATCACTGTCGCTGCATGAAGCACCGCGAACGCATCTCCCGTTACCGCACCCTGCGCGAACAGCCGCAGTGGAAGCTGCTGGCTGCCGACCATGCTCCGGAAATCATCGGCCTGTTGCAGGGCCTGCTGATGGACGGCGAGCGCACGCTGCCCTCGGCGGTACTGCACGAACGCCTGCAGCGCGCCCTGGACCAGCTCAACAGCGATGAACTGTCGCGCGACCTGCCGCGTACCGCGCAGGCCTACATCGCGCACTGGCTCGCCCAGGGCTGGCTGGAGCGCCGCCTGCCCGACGGCGCCGACCAGGAACAGTACGAACTGTCCACCCCCGCGCTGCAGGCCATCCGTTTCGCCGACAGCCTGGAACAGGCCCGCGTGGCCGCCACCGAAAGCCGTCTGGCGCTGGTGATCGAACAGCTCTCGCAGCTGGCCGCACAGACCGAATCGGACCCGGACGCACGCCTGTCTGCGCTGCGCGACGAGCGCGACCGCATCGATGCGGAAATCGCCCGCGTCGGCGCCGGCCGGGTAATTGCCCTGGACGGCAAGCGCGCGCTGGAACGCACGCGCCAGATCATCGGCCTGGCCGACGAGTTGACCGAAGACTTCCGCCGCGTGCGTGATGACTTCGAGCAGCTCAACCGCGATTTCCGCGAGCGCATCATCGACGACGAAGGCGAGCGCGGCGACGTGCTGTCGCAGCTGTTCGAAGGCGTGGACGTGATCGGCGAGAGCGATGCCGGGCGCAGCTTCCAGGCCTTCTGGCGCCTGCTCAACGACGCCGAACAGAGCGCCCAGCTCGATGCCGCGCTGGAAGCGGTGTTGGCGCGTGGCTTTGCCCGTCGGCTGGACCGCAACGAACGCAACTTCCTGCGCAGCTTCACCAGCACCATGCTCGAGCGTGGCGGCCAGGTACACGACGTGCTGCAGAACTTCGCGCGCAGCCTGCGCGGTTTCGTGCAGAGCCGTGGCTACCTGGAACAGCGCCGCTTGAACCAGTTGCTGAAGCAGGCCCAGTCCGAAGCGCTGGCACTGCGCGACGAGTTCCCGGCCCAGCGCGGCATCGGTCGCGACCTGCAGCTGACCACCAGCCGCCTGCGCTCGTGGTCGCAGTGGAAGCTGCACGATCCGCGCAGCGCGCAGGTCGATGGCAACGTTGAATACAACGATGCGGCCAGCATCAGCCTGGAAAGCGTGGGCGACCTGGTGGCCTCGTCGGAGATCGACTTCCGCACCCTGCGCCGCGACCTGCACGATCTGCTGGACGCGCAGCCGCGCCTGAGCATCGCCCAGGCACTTTCGCAGCGCGAAGCACCGCAGGGCCTGGGCAGTGTCATCGGCTACCTGTCGCTGGGCACGCGTTTTGGCAACGTGGTGGCTGGCGAGCAGGAGCTTGCGCAATGGCGCGGCGGCGACGGCCAGGTACGCCGCGCACGTATTCCGCTGGTTTGGTTCACCCAGGAGAGACGCCATGAGCTGGCATGAAGACCCCATCGAAGCAGCGGCGGACGAGCTGGTCGAAGACGCCTACGAAGCCGAACCGGCACCGACGGCCTCGCCGCCGCGCCGCGGCAACGATGTCTATTACATGGGCGACACCGGTCGCCTGCCGCTGGATGCGCGCCGCGCGCTGTGCCAGCTGCTGATCGGCCCCAGCATCGACCAGCTGCGCCACGCCAAGCTGTGGCCGGCGCTGATCCGCAGCGAAGCCGGCATCCGCTCGGCGCTGGCCGATCTGTTCCTGGAACTGGTGCTGGACCGCGACAGCGGCGTGGCGTTCACCCGCCAGGCCGACACCGAAGACGTGGATGCGCCGGTGCTGCTGCGTACCTCGCCGCTGACCTTCATCGATTCGGTGCTGCTGTTGTTCCTGCGCCAGCAGTTGGCCGAGGCCGACGCGCGCGGCAACCGCGCCGTGGTCGCCGATGCCGAGATGGCCGAAGCACTGGCCATCTATGAAAAGAACCTGTCCACCGACCGCGCCGGCTTCAACCGCCGCGTGGCGTCGGCCGTGCAGAAGATGAAGGACAACCACATCCTGACCCGCCTCAGCGGCCAGGAAGACCGCCACGAAGTCTCGCCGGCGCTGAAGCTGCTGTTCTCCGCCGAAGACGTGTCCCAGCTTTCGGCGGTCTACCGCCAGCTGCGCGAAACCCCGGCCGCCGAGGCCTGAGAGACCCGACCACCGCATGGCCATTTCCAAGCACACTCCCGCCCTGTTCAACGACGGCCTGCCCGACCCGCGCCTGCAGCAGTTCCGCATGCGCCGCCTGCAGGTGCACAACTGGGGCACCTTCAACGGCCTGACCGAAGTGCCGATTGCCGAGCGTGGCTTCCTGTTCGTCGGCCGTTCCGGCTCGGGCAAGTCCACCCTGCTCGATGCGATGTCTGCGCTGCTCACTCCGCCGGCCATCGTCGACTTCAACGCCGCCGCCCGCGAAGCCGAGCGCAGTGGCCGCGACCGCAACCTGGTGTCGTATGTGCGCGGCGCCTGGGCCGACCAGCAGGACAGCGGCACCGGCGAAATCGCCACCCAGTACCTGCGCAAGGGCGCCACCTGGACCGCCCTGGTGCTGGAATACCGCGCCGGTGATGGCCGCGTGGTCAGCCTGGTGCGCCTGCTGTGGATCTCCGGCAACGGCACCTCGGCCGGCGATGTACGCAAGCACTACATGATCGCCGAGCGTCCGTTCGACATCGCCAAGGATCTGGGCGGCTTCGACCTGGACCTGCGCAAGCTGAAGCAGAAGCTGGCCGACGTCCACCATTTCGACACGTTCTCCGGCTATGCAGAGCGCTTCCGCGATCTGCTGGGCATCGACAGCGAGATGGCGCTGCGCCTGCTGCACAAGACCCAGTCGGCCAAGAACCTGGGCGACCTGAACGTCTTCCTGCGCGACTTCATGCTCGATACGCCGCGCACCTTCGATGCGGCCGAGCGCCTGGTCAGCGATTTCGCCGAACTCGATGGCGCGCACCAGGCCGTGGTGACCGCGCGTCGCCAGGTGGAAACCCTGCTGCCGGCGCGCGCCCACTACAACGACCTGAAGGAAATGTCGCGCCAGCGTGGCGACGACGAAGCCCTCAAGCTGGGCATCGACAGTTTCCGCGAAAGCCGCCGCCAGCTGCTGATCGAAGCGCGCCTGCGCGAGATGGACGTGCGCGACCGCGGCCTGCTTGGCGAGGAATCGCAGCGGCGTGCCGCGCTGGACAACCACACCGAGCGCCTGGCCGAACTGGAACTGCAGCGCCGCCAGCAGGGCGGCGAACGCATCGAGGAACTGGAACGCGAGCAGGGCCGCGCCGAAGCCGAGCGCGACCGTCGCCTGGCCAAGTACAACCAGGCCCGCGAGGCCGCGCAGAAGCTGCAGGCCGAACTGCCCGACGATGCGCACGGCTTTGCCGAGCTGGTCGCGCAGGCGCAGACCGAACTGCAGGACCGCCAGCGTGCATCCAGCGCCCTGGACGATGCGATCAGCGACCGCCTGGGCGGCAAGCGCGATGACGAGCGCCGCTTCAGCGAAGTGCGTGGCGAACTGGAGGCGATGCAGCGAACGCCGTCCAACATTCCCGCGCCCATGCAGAAGCTGCGCGCGCGCCTGGCCGAAGAGACCGGCATTTCCGAAGCCGCACTGCCGTTCGTGGGCGAGCTGATCCAGGTGCGTTCGGACGAACAGGCCTGGCAGGGTGCCATCGAGCGCGTGCTGGGCGGCTTCGCCCTGTCGCTGCTGGTCGATGACAAGCACTACAACGACGTGGCCGAATGGGTGAACCGCACCCACCTGGGCATGCGTTTCACCTACTACCGCGTTCGCCGCAACGACGAGGCGTTCGCCCGCGAGCCGTCCGGCCGTTCGCTGCTGCACAAGCTGGAACTGCGCGACCACGTGTTCGAAAGCTGGTTGCGCCGCGAGCTGGGCAAGCGCTTCGACTACGAATGCGTGGATGCCAAGCAGCTGCGCAACGTCGATCGCGGCATCACCCGCGAAGGCCAGGTCAAGCACCCGGGCGACCGGTTCGAGAAGGATGACCGCAGCGCAGTCGGTGACCGCCGGCGCTGGATCCTGGGCTTCAACAACCACGACAAGGTCGGTGCGTTCGAGAAGGAAGCGCAGGAACTGGCCAAGCGCATCGCTGGCTGCGAGACCGACATCGCGCGCCTGCGTGGCCAGCGTGACCGCGACAACGAACGCCGCCTGGCCTGCCACGAACTGGTGGGCATCAGCTGGAACGAGATCGACATCGCCGCCCCGCAGCAGCGCGTGGCCGACATCGAAGCCAGCCTGCGCGACCTGCGCGAAGGCAATGCCGACCTGGCCCGCCTGGCGCAGCAGATCGATGCGGTACGCGCCGATATCGAACAGGCCCGCCGTACCTACGAAGACACCCGCGTGGAGCGTGGCCAGCTGGTGCGCGAGCGCGACCGTCTGGACCGCGCACGGCAGCAGAGCCGTGCGCTGGTGCTGCCGGCGCTGGCCCAGGAGCAGGAAGCCGGGCTGTCCGAACGCCTGCAGGAGCAGGGCCCGCTCAGCCTGGAAACCCTGGAAGCGCACATGCGCCAGGTCAGCAACGCGCTGAACGAGCAGTTGTCGTCCTCGCAGCAGGACGTCAACCGCGTCGAAAACCTGCTGCTGGGCTGCTTCCGCCGCTTCATCCAGCAGTGGCCGGAAGAATCGGGTGACTTCACGGTCTCGGTGGCGTCGGCCGATGATTTCCTGGCACGTCTGGAACGCCTGGAGCGCGACGGTCTGCCCCAGCACGAAGAGCGCTTCTTCGACCTGCTGCAGAACCAGAGCAAGAACAACCTGCTGGCCCTGCAGCGGCACAGCGCCGAGGCCCGCAAATCGATCGGCCAGCGCCTGGACGAAGTGAACGCCAGCCTGGAACAGGTGCCGTTCAACCGTGGCACCCTGCTGACCATCGAACTGAGCGATCGCCGTCTGCCGGAAGTGGGCGAGTTCCACCAGCAGCTGCGTGAAGTCCTGTCGCAGCAGCAGACCGAACAGCGCGAAGTGGCCGAATCGCAGTTCACCGTGCTGCGCCAGCTGGTGAACCGGCTGGGTTCGCAGGAAGGCGAGGACAAGCGCTGGCGCGAACTGGTGCTGGACGTGCGCATGCACGTGGAATTCATCGGCGTGGAACTGGATGCCGAAACCCGCCAGCAGGTGGAAATCTACCGCAGCGGCGCCGGCAAATCCGGCGGCCAGCGGCAGAAGCTGGCCACCACCTGCCTGGCCGCAGCGCTGCGCTACCAGTTGGGCGGCGCCGACAGCCAGCTGCCCAGCTATGCCGCCGTGGTGCTCGATGAAGCCTTCGACAAGGCCGACAACGAGTTCACCGCGTTGGCCATGAACATCTTCGACAACTTCGGTTTCCAGATGGTGGTGGCCACCCCGTTGAAATCGGTGATGACGCTGGAGCCGTTCATTGGCGGCGCCTGCTTCGTCGAGATCAGCGGCCGCCACGATTCAGGCGTGCTGCTGATCGAGTACGACGAAGAAGGCAAGCGGCTGAAGCTGCCCGAGCGCAGCCGCCAGCAGGCCAGCGAACCGGAAGAAGCCGACGCCTGATGGGTAGCGCCGGGCCACGCCCGGCGGCTCTCTACCGCGGAAACAGCGTGCCAACCAAGGTTGGCACCTGTCGGGTCATCGCTTCACGCTCACGCGCCGCGGAACGTGTCCCACGCCATCCGCGCGATCAACACCACCACCAGGCCCACGAACAGCTTGCGGATGAAGGGCGTGCCGCCCTTCAACGCCAGCCGCGTGCCCACCACCGAACCGATGATGTTCGCCGCCGCCATCGGAAGCGCGAACAGCCACAGGATGTTGCCGGTGGGAACGAAGAACGAGATGGCGGCCACGTTGGTGGCCAGATTCACCACCTTCGATGCGGCCGAAGCGCGCAGGAAGTCCAGGCCGAAGAAGCGCACGAACAGGAAGATCAGGAAGCTGCCCGTGCCCGGCCCGAAGAAGCCGTCGTAGAAGCCGATGGCCGCGCCGATCGCCAACGCGATCGCCAGCTCGCGGCGGCCGATCTCCTGCGGCCGGTGCAGAGCGCCGAAGTCCTTCTTCCACAGCGTGTAGCCCAGCATCGCCACCAGCAGCACCAGCACCAGCGGGCGCACCGCGTCCTTGGGCAACAGGCTGACCGCGGTGGCACCGGCAAAGGAAAACACGAAGGCCGTGGCGGCCGCGAACAGCACCGGCTTCCACGGAAAACGCACGTTGCGCGCATAGCGCCAGGCGGCCGCGCCGGTGCCGAACATCGAGCTGAACTTGTTGGTGCCAAACAGCATGGCCGGGGTCTGCTGCGGCAGCACCGTGAACAGGCCGGGCAGCTGCACCAGGCCGCCGCCGCCCACGGCCGCATCGACCAGGCCGGCAATGAAGGCGATCAGCACCAGCCACCACAGTTGGGGGGGAATCAGCTCCAGCACGGCCATCAACCACAGCAGCAGGGCGCGACAGCATACGCCCATTGCCGATGGAAGCCTGCGCCGGCCCGCGCGACAATACCGCCATGAAACCCAGCCCTGCCGAAACCTGCCCCTGCGGCCTGGCCGCGCCCTACGCCGCGTGCTGCGGCCGCTACCATGCCGGTGAAGCGGCGCCCGATGCCGAGCGCCTGATGCGGTCGCGCTACAGCGCCTACGTCCGCCAGCTGGCTGATTACCTGCGCCAGACCTGGCACCCCGATACCCGCCCGGCCGAGCTGTCGCTGGACGATGCGCCCGGCCAGCGCACCCATTGGCTGGGCCTGACCGTGCACGAACACACCGTCACCGGCGCCGATACCGCCGAAGTGCGCTTCACCGCCCGCTACCGCATCGGCGGCGGCAGCGCGGTGAAAATGACCGAGCACAGCCGTTTCCAGCGCACCGACGGCCGCTGGTACTACCTCGACGCGGTCTGAGGCTCAGCCGGCGCGGACGGCCAGCACGCGCTGGCCGCCATGCGCGCAGACCCGGTTGCGGCCCTCTTCCTTGGCCGCATACAGGGCCTGGTCGGCTGCCTTCACCACGCCGGCCGGGCGCGGGTCCACCCGGCTGTCGGCCAGGCCGATGCTCACCGTTACCTGCACCACGGCACCGGCGCCACCGCGGCCGCGCTGCTGCTGCCCGGCGGTGTCGTCACGGCTGCGGGTGCGGCGGTCGCGCAACTGCATGCGGCTGTCCTGGATGCTCTGCCGCAGTGTCTCCACCGCTTCGACACAGGCCTGGGCAGGCCGGTCCAGGAACACCACCGCGAATTCCTCGCCACCGTAGCGGAAGGCCCGGCCGCCGTCGCTTACCCGGGCCAGACGCGAAGCCACCAGCTTCAGCACGTCATCGCCGGTGTCGTGGCCATGGGTATCGTTGAACTTCTTGAAGTGGTCCACATCGACCATGGCGATGCTGTAGGTGCCGGCCGCGCGTCGCAGCGTTTCGTTGAAGGCGCGGCGCCCGGGCAGCCCGGTCAGCTCATCGCGGAACGCCATGTGGAAGGATTCCTGCAGGGTTGCGCCCAGCAACAGCAGCAGGGCTGCCACGCTCAGCGCCGGCAGCAGTGCCGGTTGCAGGTAGATGCGCGGCAGCATCCACCACAGGCACAGCAGCGCCAGCAGCATGGCCGTGTGCAGTGGCCGCGGCCGCCGCCATGCCTGCCAGCCCAGCGCCACCGTGGCCAGCAGGAACAGCAGCGCAGGCAGCTGCGCCAGCGCGTTCCAATCGCGCGGCACCCATTCGAAATGGCGGTTGGACAGCAGGTCGTGCATGCCCTGCGGCTGCTGCGCGGCCAGCAGGATGAAGATGGCCAGCACGGTGCCGCTGGCGATCGCGCGCAGCAGCAGGTCCTGGCGGCGTCGCCCGCGCTCGGGCCACAGCGCGTGGGTAGCGAACAGCAGCGGCAGCCAGGCAGAAATGGCGTGGAAGCGCAGCGGGGTCAGCGCACTCACCCGACCCTGCCGCAGGAAGTGCGCCACGTCCGGGTGCAGCACGCTGAAGACCGCGGCCGCCACCAGCAACAGGCACAGGGTGCGCACCTGGTTGTACATCAGTGCCAGGCCGGCGCCCAGGCAGGCCAGCAACCACGGCAGCACGCGCTGCCCGGCACGGGCCACGTCCTCGTTGCCCAAAGTGGCCCACAGCACCAGCGCAACCAGCAGGGCGGGCAGCACGAACAGGTAATGCGCAGGCTGGCGGAGCGGATGATCGGACAAGCGTGGTTCCCGCGCGGTCACGAAGCGGCCGCGGCAAAGCCGTTAGCGGCGTTGCCGCGCGCTTCTTGAATACGCAGCCTGTGAAAGCGGTGCTGGCACGCCATGACGTGGCGCTCACCCACGACGGTCGAAGCTGGCCCCATGCACAGCGCACCCGCCGCCGTCGCTGCCGCGCAGCGTGATCTTGCCCGCCAGTTCGCCCGTGTCCGCGGGAGAAGCCTGCAGCTGGCCGCGCCGCTCAGCGCCGAAGACGCAATGCTGCAGAGCATGGACGATGCAAGCCCCAGCAAATGGCACCTGGCCCACACCACCTGGTTCTTCGAACGTTTCGTGCTGGCCAGCCTGCCGGGCCATGCGTGCTGGGATCCCGCCTGGGATTTCCTGTTCAATAGTTACTACAAGTCCCTGGGGCCGGCCCATGCGCGCCCCCGTCGCGGGCTGTTGTCACGGCCCTCGCTGCAGCAGGTCCGGGACTATCGCCAGCACGTGGACGAACAGGTGCTGGCACGCCTGCTCGATGGCGATCTCGGCGAGCACGCCCTGCAGCACCTGCAGCTGGGCCTGCAGCACGAACAGCAGCACCAGGAACTGCTGCTGACCGACATCAAGCACGCGTTCTGGTGCAATCCACTGCAGCCGCCCTACGATGCGTCGCTGGCGGCCGTGGCCAGCGTGCAGACGGCGCAGGCCTGGATCGAACGCGAGGAAAGCATCGTGGGCATCGGCGCAGCGCCCTGGCCACGGCAGGCCGCGTTTGCCTACGACAACGAATCGCCGCCGCACCGGGTGCTGCTGCCCGCCCATGCGCTGGCCGACCGTCCCGTCAGCAACGGCGAATTCCGCGCCTTCATCGAGGCCGGCGGCTATCGCGAGCCGCAACTGTGGCTGAGCGAAGGCTGGGCGCTGTGCGAAAGCGAGGGCTGGCAGCACCCGCTGTACTGGCACGACGATCTGCAGCAGGAGTACACGCTTGGCGGCTGGCGCGCGCTCGACCCGCATGCACCGGTCTGCCATCTCAGCTATTACGAAGCCGATGCCTGTGCCCGCTGGCATGGCGCACGCCTGCCCACCGAATTCGAATGGGAAGCTGCGGCGGCGTCGCAGCCACCGGTCGGCCACTTCGCCGACGATGACCGCCTGCATCCGTACGCGGGGCAGGGCAGCGGCCTGCGCCAGCTGTTCGGCGATGTGTGGGAATGGACCAGCAGCGCCTACGGCGCCTATCCCGGCTTCCGTCCCTTCGCCGGCAACCTGGGCGAATACAACGGCAAGTTCATGTGTGGGCAGTGGGTACTGCGCGGCGGCAGCTGCGCCACCCCGCGCGGCCATGTGCGTGCCAGTTACCGAAACTTCTTCATGCCACCGGCGCGCTGGCAGTTTTCCGGCCTGCGCTTGGCCAAGGATCTTCCATGAGTACCGTACAGGACGCGCTGCAGGCGCTGACCGATCTCACTCCCGGCCGCCAGCAGCTGCTGGCCGATGCCGTGGCCGGCCTCTCGCGGGCGCAGCGACAGCTGCCGTCGAAGTACTTCTACGATGCGCACGGCTCGCGTCTGTTCGAACGCATCACCCACACCCCCGAGTACTACCCCACGCGCACCGAACTGGCGCTGCTGGACCTGGTGCTGCCGGACATCGCGCGGCGGGTGGGCCCGCACGCGCACGTGGTCGAACTGGGCAGTGGCAGTGGCCGCAAGACCGCACGCCTGCTGGATGCACTGCACCAGCCGGTGGCCTATACCCCCATCGAGATCTCGCGCGCGGCCCTGCTGTCCAGCATCGAGCTGCTCGTCCCGGCATTGCCGGACGTGGAAATGCTGCCGGTCTGCGCCGATTTCACCCGCCCGGTGCAGGTGCCGCTGCCTACCCGCCCGGCGGCGCGGCGGCTGGTGTTCTTTCCCGGCTCGACCCTGGGCAACTTTGCCGGCGATGATGCGATCGCCCTGCTGCGCGCCATGCGCCAGACCATGGGCGCGGACGGCCTGGCACTCATCGGCATCGATCTGCACAAGGACCCGGCGTTGATCGAAGCCGCCTACAACGACGCCGACGGCATCACCGCCGCCTTCACCCTGAACCTGCTGACCCGCCTGAACCGCGAAGTCGGCAGTGACTTCGATCTGCAGGGTTTCCGCCACCAGGCGCGCTACAGCACCGCCCGCCTGCGCATCGAGACCGATCTGGTCAGCCAGTGCGAGCAGGACGTGCATCTGGATGGCCGCACGTTCCACTTCCAGACCGGTGAACGCATCCGGGTCGAGTACAGCCACAAGTACACCGATGCCAGTTTCGACCACCTGCTGCAGCAGGCCGGCCTGGAAGCGGTTGCCCACTGGAATGCGTCCGACCCGGCGTACGGCCTGCGCCTGCTGCGCGCCAGCGCCCAGTGACGGCAGCGCCGGGCGCTGTCCGCCGGCGGCGCGTTACCATGGCCAGGTAACGGCAACACGGAGGACGCCATGCCCTTGATGACCACGCTCGGCCTGGCCGCCGCCCTGGCCACGCCTGCGGCGCTGCCCGCTGCGCCCGCCACCGATCCGGCGTTTGCCGCCTGCATGCAGCAGCTGCAGGTCAGCGCGGGTCGCCAGGGCATCGCCGCCGATCGCTTCAGCGCGCTCACCGCGGGCCTGCAGCCCGACCCCAGCGTGCTGCCACTGCTGGACGCGCAACCGGAATTCACCACGCCCATCTGGGATTATCTGGCCGCCCTGGTCGATCGCCAGCGGGTGGACGACGGCCGCGCGCGCCTGCAGCAGTACCGTGACCTGCTGCAGAAGATTTCGGCGCAGTACGGCGTGGATGCCGCCACGATCGTCGCGGTGTGGGGCGTGGAAAGTGACTACGGCCGCGTGTTCGGCAAGCGGCCGCTGCTGCAGTCGCTGGCCACGCTGTCCTGTGCGGGCCGTCGCCAGCCGTTTTTCCGCGGCGAGCTGCTGGCGCTGCTGAAGTTGATCGACCAGGGCGATCTGCAGCAGCAGGGCCTGACCGGTTCGTGGGCCGGGGCCTTCGGCCATACCCAGTTCATGCCCAGTACCTATGCGCGCATTGCCGTGGATGGCGATGGCGACGGTCGCCGCGATCTGGTCGGCAGTATTCCCGATGCGCTGGCGTCCACCGCCAACTACCTGCAGCGCGCCGGCTGGCGCACAGGCGAACCATGGGGAGTGGAGGTCCGCATCCCCGAGGGCTTCAAGGCGGCCCAGGCCGGTCGGACCCAGCGCCGCCCGCTGGCGGACTGGCGCGCGGCCGGGGTCACGGCGCTGGACGGCACGACGCTGGCCCCCGCCGGCCTGCCCGCCGATGCGCGCGCGGCCGTGCTGCTGCCAGCCGGGGTGAAAGGGCCGGCGCTGCTGGTGTTCCGCAACTACGATGCGATCTACAGCTACAACGCGGCTGAAAGCTACGCGCTGGCCATCGCCACCCTGGCCGATCGCCTGCGCGGGGGGACCGGCCTGGTCACCGCCTGGCCCACCGATGATCCTGGCCTGGGCCGCGATGAGCGCCGCCAGCTGCAGACGCTGTTGCTGGCACGTGGCCACGACATCGGCAGCGCCGATGGCATGATCGGTACCGCCAGCCGCCGCGCCATCCAGAGCGAACAGCGCCGGCTGGGCTGGGCCACCGCCGATGGCCGCGCCGGGCAACGTATCCTGCGTGCCCTGCAGGCCGAGCCGCGCACCCCGACGGTGCCCAGTCGCTTCAGTCTTCCCGCCAACTACAGTGCCGCGCAGTCGCCGGCCCTACGGAGTCGTTCCAGCGTGCAACAGATCCTGGGTGTCAGCAGTGGCCAGTTCCAGGGACTCGATGCCTGGCTGGTGGAAACCCCCTTCGCGACGGCGGCCATCAGCGTGTTCGGTGGTCAGCTGCTGTCGTTCATCCCGAAGGGCCAGACCGACGTGATGTGGCTGTCGCCGCAGCGTGCGGCGCTGCCCACGCCCATCCGTGGCGGCAGCCCGGTCTGCTGGCCGTACTTCGGGCGCCAGGGGCAGGGCAACGACGTGCCCGCGCATGGTTTCGTGCGCACCCTGCCATGGGAACTGCAGCAGGCGCGGCGGCTGGACGATGGCAGCATCGAACTGACCCTGGTGCCGCCGGCGCTGCAGGACCTGGGCCTGCGGCTGTCCATGACCGTGCGCGTGGGGCGCGAGCTGCGCCAGCAACTGGTCACCGAAAATACGGGCAGCACGCCGGTCAGCTTCACCCAGGCACTGCACAATTACTTCCGCGTGGGCGATGCCACCCGCGTGGAAGTCGATGGCGTGGACGGGGTGGACTATCAGGACAAGTTCGAGAACTACGCCCAGACCCGCCGCCAGCAAGGGCCCTGGTCGCTGCGTGACCCGCGCGATCCCGGTCGTAGCGACCGCATCTACAGCCCGGCCGGCGGGCGTTACGTGCTGCGCGACCCGGTGCTGAAGCGCCGCATCCAGCTGGCGACCGAGGGCAGCCGCTCGCTGGTGGCGTGGAATCCCGGTGCCGAAGCGGCCGCGAAGATGGCCGATGTGGGCGAGGGCTGGCGCGAGTACGTGTGCCTGGAAGCGGCCAACGCCGGCCCGGACGTGGTGACCGTGGCGCCCAACGGCCGCCACGTGCTGCTGCAGACGGTGTCGGTGTCGCCGCTGTAAGCGCCGTCCCCGAGGTCCGTTGCCGGGCGGTCCGGCAACGGCCGATCTCGCTCAAGGGGTGCGGCGCGGCCGCAGCACCAGCAGGCACAGCGCACCGGCCACCAGCCCCCAGAAGGCCGAACCAATGCCGGCCAGGGTTACGCCCGAAGCGGTGACCAGGAACGTGACCAGCGCGGCTTCGCGGTCGCGCTCCACCGCCAGTGCATTGGCCAGGCTGTTGCCGATGGTGCCGAACAGGGCGATGCCGGCCACGCAGGCCACCAGCTCGCGGGGGAAGGCGGCGAACAGGGCCGCCACCGTTGCGCCGAACAGCCCGATGACAATGTAGAACGCACCGGCGGCCATGGCCGCGGTATAGCGCCGGGCCGGGTTCTCGTGCGCATCGCGGCCCATGCAGATGGCCGCGGTGATGGCAGCCAGGTTCAGTGCATAGGCACCGAAGGGGGCCAGCAGCGTGTTGACCACCCCGATCCAGCCGATCAGCGGGGACACCGGTGCCTGGTAGCCCGAGGCGCGCATTACCGCCACCCCGGGAATGTTCTGCGATGCCATGGTGACCATGAACAAGGGCAGGGCGATGCCGGCCACCGCCGACCAGGACAGCGAAGGGGTGACCCACTGCGGGGTGGCCAACTGCAGGTGTACCCCCTGCGCATGCAGCAGGCCACGACTGGCAGCCAGCGCGATGCCCACCAGCAGCGTGGCGATCACCGCATAGCGCGGGAACAGCCGGCGCCCGGCCAGCCAGGTGCCGAACATGGCCAGGGCCAGCACTACCTGGGTGTTCATCGCCACGAACACATCCAACCCGAAGCGCAGCAGCACGCCGGCCAGCATGCCGGCGGCCAGCGCCATCGGCACCCGCTGCATCAAGCGGGCGAACACCCCGGAGAAGCCCGCCACCATGCCCAGCACGGCGGCCAGCAGGAAGGCGCCGGTGGCTTCAGAGAGCGAAGCCCCGCCTGCACCCACCACCAGCATCGCTGCACCGGGGGTCGACCATGCGGTCACCACCGGTACCCGGTAGCGCAGTGACAGGCCGATGCAGGTCACGCCCATGCCCAGACCCAGTGCCCACATCCACGAGGCGATCTGCGCCTGGTCGGCACCGACCGCCTGCGCGGCCTGGAACACGATCACCGCAGAGCTGGCAAATCCCACCAGCACTGTAATGAAGCCTGCCACCACGGCAGGGAAGGAGAGATCGCGCCACCAGGGCGAGTGCGGCGATGCAGCCGGTGCGGTGTGTTCGGTATCCATCCCTGCATACATAGCGTCAGTGGCGCGGTGTGCGCAACGCGAGCGCACGGCTGTCATCAGGATGAAAGAAAAGGGTTGACGAATCCTGCAGGATCTCTAGAATTCGCTCCCTTGCTGCAGCGCGCCACTTCCTCGGAAACGGCATGCGACCAGCAACGCCACCACCGCCGGACGAGATGATCGAACGAAGGTGTTGACGGACTGAAAAAGTCCGGCATAATAGGCGGCTCGCAACGACGAAAGGCCCTCGGGTCCAACGACGAAGCGGCATCGGCAACAACGTCCACCCCGGTGAGACGGCCTTGAAAAAAGGTGTTGACGAAGCGGAAAAGCCGGCTATAATGGGCGGCTCGCTACGGAGGAAACTTCGCAGCACACGGGAACGGCGCTGAGGCCACTTCCCAAGATCT
>NZ_JACVUD010000009.1:0-77954 GCF_016624905.1 Stenotrophomonas sp. S49
GGGGGGGGGGGGGGGGGGGGGGGGGGGGGGGGGGGGGGGGGGGGGGCGCGGCGGGGGGGGGGGGGGGGGGGCCCCGGGCGCCAGGAGTTGTCCTGCGCGTTGGCCTCCAGCGCACCGTCATCCATGCGCCAGCCCTCCGCGCCCAGCAGGGCGGACAGTTCGGCAACGAGGGCGGCGGGCAGGGCAGTGCTCATGAGGGATTCCGGGGGCGGCAGGGGCGGGTTGGATCAGTTTCCAGGCGACCACGGCGGTGGCCAGCGGCAGCCACACCCAGCGCAGCTCGGACAGCAGCGTGGCCAGGCCGCGCGCGCTGAAGAACTGCGGGGCAAACGGCGAAACGCGGATCGGTCGCCACGGTGCGAAGAAGCGGTGCTCGCTCCACGGCCAGGCCAGGGCGACGCCCAGCCCGCCGGAGGTCATTGCATCCAGCAGCGGATGGCTGGCCGCGCAGACGAATACGAACGCCATCGCCTGCACGGTGGATACCCACGTTGGCAGCGCCTTGGTAGGTGCCAACCTTGGTTGGCACGAAACCGCCGACCAAGGTCGGCGACTACCGAAGAACGCCACCAACGCTGCCAGCGCCGCCAACACCCCGGCAAACAGCAGCGAATGGCTGGCCCCGCGATGCCCGAACGCATCGGCATAGGGAATGTGCAGGACGAACGCCAGCACATCGGCATCGGGCAGCATCGCCGCCACCACGCCGGCAGCCACCAGCCACGGCGGAATTCGGCCGCGATCGGCAGCGCACCACAATGCCAGTGGCACGGCAGCGTGGGTCATGATAGAAGGCATCAGCAATCGTCCAGACGGAAGGCGTCGCGCAGCCACTGCAACTGTGGGGGCTCGCCCGTGGCTTCCACCACATCGAAACGGCAGGGCGCATTGGCCAGGGCAGGATGGTCCTGCAGGTACAGCAGCGCGGCATGGGCCAGACGCCGGCATTTGCGCGCATCCACCGAGGCCGCGCCGCCGCCGAAATCCGCGCGTGCGCGGTAGCGCACTTCCACGAACACCACGGTGCCCGAATCGTCCATCACCAGGTCCAGTTCACCGCCGCGGTAGCGCACGTTGCGTGCGCGCGGCTGCAATCCGGCCTGTTGCAGGTGCTGCTCGGCGGCGGCTTCCACCGCCGAGCCCCGTTGCAGATGCTCAGCGACCACCGGCGATCGGCATCGGGCGGCCACCACTGAAGGTGGACCACGCCGGCTGGCGCAGGATGTTGCCGTTGCTGTCCAGGTACAGCGTGCCGGTGGCGCCATCCAGGCCGCCTTCGTTGGACAGCTTTTCCAGGTAGGCGCTGATCTTCCAGGCGTCGGCTCCGAAGGCGAACAGGCGGCTGGCCGCGCCGCGCGCGCTGGGCAGGGTCTGCGCCACCTGGGCGGCCGAGGGCAGGCCGGACACGCTGCGCACGTTCCAGGCTTCGTTCGGGTAGATGATGCCGTCCAGCGCCACGTCTTCCTCGGCCTTGCCGCTGCCGGTGGTCAGCTGGCTGGTGCCGACGCGCGTTGCGCCACCGGCACCGGCCAGGGCCAGCTGCGGGGCCAGCAGGCGCGCCTGCGGCGCACGCACGGCCAGGAACACGGCATCGATCTGGCCGGCATTGCGCACCTGCGCGCTGACATCACCCACGGCTTCGGCAACGGAGACCGTGGCGGCCACCTGGCCACCGCGCTGGGCGAAACGCTGGGCGAAGGCGGCGGCGGCACGGCGGCCGGTGTCGTCGTTGCTGCTGATGACCAGGGCGCGGTTGCGCTCGCGGCCACGCAGGTATTCGGCGGCCACGATGCCATCGTCTTCCGGCGCCAGCGAGAACCCGGCGCTGCCGGCCGGCGGAGCGTCCTTGCCGCGGTTCAGGCCCAGCACCGGAACCGGCAGCTGCGCGCGGCCGTACACCGCGTCCACTTCGTCGCGGCCCAGCGGGCCGACCACGAAATCGACGCCCGAGGCGACCGCCTTGTCATAGGCGGCCAGTGCACCGGCCGGAGTGCCGGCAGTATCGAAGAAGTTGATTTCCGGGCGGCGGCGGCTTTCGCCGTAGTACGCGGCAAGCAGGCCATCGCGCACCGGCTGTGCAGCGGTGGCGAGGCGGCCGCTGAGCGGCAGCAGCACGGCCATCTTCGCCGGCGGGCGGTAGCCATCGCTCATGGCCGGCGGACGCTTGCTGGTGTCGAACTGGGCCGCGCCGTCGCGGTCGAACGGGCGCGGCAGCGGCAGGCCCCGCGCAATCAAGGCGCGACCAGCGAAGTTGTACAGCGGGTCGTTGGCCGGCAGTGCGGCTGCGCGGCTGCGCAGGGTGGCATCGTCCAGCGTGCCCAGCAGACCGGCGATCGCAGCCTGGTTCTCGTTGCGGGCGGTGCCGGTCAGACCGGCATGGGCGCGGGCACGCTCGGTGGCGGCGGCGAAGCTGTCACCGCTGGCCTGCAGGGCGCTGGCGCGGGCCAGGTACCAACGGGTACGCAGGCTGGGGAGCACGCTGTCGCCGTGCTCTTTCAACAGGGCCAGGGCCTGCGCCGGCTGCTTGTCGGCCAGGGCCAGCTCGGCGCTGGCCAGCTGGAAGCGCTGCAGGCTGGCACCGCTCAGCTGGCGGGCGGTCAGCTGGCCCAGCAGGCTGCGCGCGCGGGCGCTGTCACCGGCCAGGTGCCAGGCCCAGGCCGCATCGGCCAGAGTATTGCTGCGGGCGGTGCCGCGCAGGGTCGCGGCCTGCGCTTCCAGCTGCAGGGCGGCGTCGCGCGGCTTGCCCTGATCGATCAGCGCCAGCGCCTGGCTCTGGGCCGGCGATTCAGGGGCGCTGGTCAGGCTGGTGGTGGCACAACCGGCCAGCAGCATCAGCGAGAGCGACAGGGCGGAGATCCGTGCGGCGGGCTTGTTCATGATCGGGTCCATGCGATGAGGGCAGCGGCCTTGGCCAGGTACACGCTACGATTCTACCCTTGCCCCGTGAGTACCGCTGAAATGAGTGTGCCAACCCTGTACGTCGTCGCCACGCCGATCGGCAACCTGGCCGATCTGAGCCCGCGCGCGCAGGAGGTGCTGCGCTCGGTGGCGGCCATCTGTGCCGAAGACACCCGCCGCAGCGGCCAGCTGCTGTCCCATTTCGGCATCCAGCAGCCGCTGGTGGCCCTGCACGAACACAATGAAGAGGCCCTGGCGCAGCGCCTGGTGTCGCGGCTGCAGGCCGGTGAATCGCTGGCGCTGGTGAGCGATGCCGGCACCCCGCTGGTCAGCGACCCCGGCTTCCGCCTGGTGCGCGCGGCCCGCGCGGCCGGCATCAAGGTCAGCCCCATTCCCGGCGCCTGCGCCGCCATTGCCGCGCTGAGCGTGGCCGGCCTGCCCAGCGACCGTTTCAGTTTCGAGGGTTTCCTGCCGGCCAAGGCCAGCGGTCGCCGCGACCGCCTGCAGGCGCTGGCCGGTGAAGTGCGCACGATGGTGTTCTATGAATCCTCTCACCGCATCGCCGAATCGCTGGCCGACATGGCCGCGATCTTCGGCGGCGAGCGCCCGGCGGTGCTGGCGCGCGAATTGACCAAGCTGTTCGAGACCGTGCTCGATGGCGATCTGGCCAACCTGCTGGCGCGGGTGGAAGCCGACGACAACCAGCGCAAGGGCGAGTTCGTGGTGATGGTGCAGGGCGCCGGCGATGATGAAGAAGCCAAGCTGGCGGAGGGGCGCCGGGTGTACGCCAAGCTGAGCGAACATCTGCCGCCGTCCACCGCCGCCAAGCTGGCCGCCGAGCTGACCGGCGCCCCGCGCAAGGCGTTGTACGGCCGGTAGCGCCGGGCCATGCCCGGCGAGCGCGTAGCGCGGCGGGAATGCAAGGATTCTGGATCCCCGCAGGGGCTCCGACCCCCAAGGCCTTGGGGGTCGGAGCCCGTTCAGGGCGCGGACGAAGGCGCTTATGTCCCTCACTACGGCGCCCAGAGACTCAGCGTGCAGGCGATTCCTGCGCAGGAATGCAGTCTACTGCGCCTGCTTGTGGGGATCGTCGGCAAATTCCTCCGACAAGCCGAAGGGCACTGGCTGCGTCCAGCGTGTACCTCGCCGTTCGAACGTCGCGCTTATCGCCGCGACCAGTGCGGTCCTCGCCATCTGACCCTCACGAGCGAGCGCCAACAGGTCGAAGTAGTCCTTCATCCTGCTGTTGGCGATGCCCAGGGCCGCAATGGCTTCGAGCTTCTCGGCGAAGACGGCCTCCCGCGGGTACACCCGCAGGCGCGGTGGCGGGAACTCATCGAGCAGTACCGGGTACTCACATTCCGGTGGTGCTTGAAGAACGGCATCGCCAAAGCCGACGTCCCATTGCACGTGACACAGCGCGTTGCCCAGGCGCGCCTGCAGGCGCATGCGGAGGCCTGATAGGTGGATCCTTCGCGTATCGGATCGATGACGGTGGAGGCGGCGTCGAAGTGCAGGCCGTCGTCCAGCTCAATCGCGCACAGGTCATGCACGATGCGGGTCAGATGCGCAGGGTCGGTTGGGCCGTATCCCAGGAAGTCGGCGTCACGGGTGGGGCGATGGGGTACATCGAACCAGATGGCGAAGAGCATCGCACCCTTCAGCAGGAACTGCTGCTGGTACGGCGACTGCGATAACCGATAGAGCATGCGTTCCACCGCAAACCGGTCCAACACGTACTGGAAGTCTTCGTTGCGTGCACGTGCACCATCACGCAACCGTTGCCGGATGGAACGGACGCGGTCTGCCGGAGGCGTGGGAGTCATGCCAGCGCTTCAAGATAAGGTCGCATCAGTCTGGCAACGCGGCAGAGGCGTGCATACATCCACAGCTCGTCCATCGTGGTCAGGCTCGCTCCCAGTGCCTCCCGCAGGGCCTCGATGGCAACGTCCAGACCCACGAGATTCCGGTACTTGAAGCAGTCGACGACGGTCTTGGCGACGCCGGTCACGCGGAGCGTGACGTGGCCGATCGGCAGGGGTTCCAGTCCCGCCCCCAGTGTCTTTTCCGACATGCGGACAACACGCAGAGGCGGCCAGTCCATCCGCGGCGCGCGATCCTTGTTGCCGATGGCGATCCAGACTTCGAACGGGGCCTGGGTGGTCAGGCCATGCAGGCTCAGGGCACTCAGCAGGCACAGTCGGGGCGTGGCCAGACGTTCTGCGATGACCAGCAGTCCTTCCCGTCCTTCCGCAGGCGCAAGGTCTGGCAGGGTGTAAATGCCACGCGACAGCCTCAGCAGATCGCCGGACGCGACAAGCCGGGACAGCTGCGCGCGCGCCACACCGGCACGCACCATGTCGCGCGAGCGCGCCGTGCCCGTGCGCTGGATCAGCTCCCTTGCAGTGGCATACGGATCAACCATGGCCGGAGTGTTCCATAGTGTCTGTCAAAATGACATAAATACCGACGTTTCGGAACGCAGGTGCTGCCGTTGTGCGGGTTCAGGCTGTAGCGCCGGATCAGTAGATCCACGCCATGTGTGGATGGGGAAATTCCTGCAGCCACGCATGGCGTGGGTCTACTGCCCCATGCAGGCGCCGCGATCAGCACGGCAGAAAAGGCGTGCGTGCGTTAGAATGCGTGTTGGCGGAGCCGGCCAGACAGTCGCGTCATCCCTTCGGGGGTGCCGAGGAAAGTCCGGGCTCCATAGGGCAAGGTGCCAGGTAACGCCTGGGCGGCGCAAGCCGACGGAAAGTGCAACAGAAAGATACCGCCTACGTCTTCTTCGGAAGGCCGGTAAGGGTGAAATGGTGCGGTAAGAGCGCACCGCGAGTCTGGTAACAGACCGGCACGGCAAACCCCACCTGGAGCAAGACCAAATAGGGATCCTTTGGCGCGGCCCGCGTTGGATCCGGGTAGGTTGCTTGAGCGTTGCGGTGACGTAACGCCTAGAGGAATGACTGTCCACGACAGAACCCGGCTTATCGGCCGGCTCCGCCTCCTTTTTCGAGTGGCCATCCACGCATGGCGTGGATCTACCAGGCACGCCCACGCATGGTGCCGCTTCTGCGTAGAGTCGAGCTTGCTCGACTGCATTGCGCCACGTGAAGACAGTCGAGCAAGCTCGACTCTACCTAGAACGCGGCGTGGCTTTCGCCCAGGAACGTGCCCTGTGCGCCGAAGCGGCGTTCGTGGATCTGGCCGTGGCCGTCGTGGTCGATCAGCAGCACGGTGCTGGCGCGGGTGCCGTAGTCGTCACCGCGGATGAAGGCGGGGCTGAGCCAGCGTTCGCGCTCCAGGCCTATGCCGGTGTCGGGCAGGTCGCTGTCGGCCGGGCGGTGTTCGTCGGCGAGGGCTACCCAGAGTGGGGTCAGATCCGGAGTCAGAGCCCTTTCGCTTTGCGAAAGGGATCCGACCCCTTCTTCTTCCAGCCAGGCCGAGAGCGCGGTCATCAGCCGGCGGGTCTTCGGCCACGGGGCGTCCAGCGCGCCGTTGGACATGCCGTGCACGCCCGGGTCCAGCGTCTGCCGTTCGACGGGGTGGTTGCCCAGGTACTCAAGGGTCTGGCCATCAGCCAGCAGCAGGTTGAATGGTGCGTAGGCACCGGCCACGGCGGCCAGGCGGTCCATGTGCGCGCCGGCCGGATCGCGCCCGCGCAGGAAATCGGCCACCAGTGCGCCACGCGACGGCCCACTCTGTGCGGCCAGCGGGTCGCGCACGTTGGTCACCACCGCCATGCGGCCCGCGGTGCCCACCCCGGCCCAGCCACCACCCGAGCGCAGGTCGCGCCCGCCGATGATCGCCGGTTCGTTGTCCCAGGGGGCCAGCGCCGCCGTGGGGCGGGCGTGGAACTCATCGCGGTTGCCGGCCATCACCAACCGCCAGCGCGGGTGCTGAAGCCAGCCAAGAGCAAGCAGGCACATGGCGTCATTGTGCCCGGTTTGCGCAGTCTGGCGTCGCTTTCAGCGCGTTCCGGATGAATGCGCGGTCAATGTTTCACGCCGTCTACACGCCCCTGAACTTCGGTTCAATCTCAAAAATTGAGACGGATCAGCAACTTGTGGATAAGCCTTGAACAATTCTCTAAACATTGCTGCAAGCCATTGATGCGGCAGGCGATTTCCTCGCTGAAAAGTTGTTGACAACCCTTGGCCCGCTGCTAAGGTGGGCATCAGAGGGAAATCCGGGTGTTTTGTGGGTTTTCGTGGTTCAATGTTTCACCGGGCGAAGGATAGGTGCACGCGTCGTGTTCCAGGGCGAGACGGCCATCACAGTTGACGACAAAGGACGCATGGCGGTTCCCACCGCCTACCGCGACCTGGTCGCGCGTGCCAGCAACAACCGTCTTGTCCTGACCTACAACCCGTTCGAAGCCGGCTGCCTGTGGCTGTATGCAGAGTCGGAGTGGGAACGGGTCCGCGACGATGTGATGTCCAAGCCCAACACCCAGCGCGTCGTGCGCCTGTTGCAGCAGAAGCTGGTCGGCTCGGCCGCCCACCTCGAGCTGGACGGCAACGGTCGAATCAGCATTCCCGCCAGCCACCGCGGTGCGGTGGGCATTGAAAAGAAGGCGGTATTGCTCGGTATGGGCGACAAGTTTGAATTGTGGAGCGAGCAGGCGCATCGGGCCCTGATCCAGCAGACATTGTCTGACGAGGATCTGGGTGATGGGCTTCTCGACCTGAAGTTGTGAGCCGGGGTGCCCGGATGCGCCCAGAAGCGCAGACCGGTCACCTTCCGGTGTCGCAGTCGCCGGCGGTGCACCTGCCGGTCCTGTACACCCAGGTCATTGAAGGCCTGAGGGTGATCGAAAACGGACGTTATCTGGATGGCACGTTCGGTCGTGGCGGTCATGCACGTGGCGTGCTTACCCAGCTCGGTCCCGAGGGGCGCCTGCTGGTCATGGACAAGGATCCGGAAGCCATTGCCGTTGCCGAGCGCGATTTCGCGCCGGACCCGCGCGTGTCCATCTTCCGTGGCAGCTTCGCCCAGCTGCTGCAGTGGAACGAGACGGCCGAAGGCCTGGACGGCGTGCTGTTCGACCTGGGCGTGTCCTCGCCGCAGCTGGACGTGGCCGAACGCGGTTTCAGCTTCGGCAAGGACGGCCCGCTGGACATGCGCATGGACCCGGACAGCGGTGAAAGCGCCGCGCAGTGGATCAACCGCGTGGAAGATCGCGAGATCGCCGACGTGCTGTGGACCTACGGCGAAGAGCGGCAGAGCCGCCGCATCGCCCGTGCCATCGTGGCCCGCCGCGAGAAGCAGCCGTTCACCCGCACCGCCGAACTGGCCGAGCTGATCGCCTCGGTGATGCCGCGTGGGAAAGACAAGATCCACCCGGCCACGCGCAGCTTCCAGGCCATCCGCATCCACATCAACCGCGAGCTGGCCGATCTGGAAGCCGGACTGGATGCGGCCGTGGAACGGCTCAAGCCCGGTGGCCGGCTGGCGGTGATCAGCTTCCATTCGCTGGAAGACCGCATCGTCAAGCAGTACATGAACCGCCTGGCCAAGGCGCCGCCGGCCAACCGCCGCCTGCCCGAAGCCGAGGTGTTCGTGCCGACCCTGGATCTGATCGGCGGCGCCATCAAGGCCACCGACGAAGAACTGGCGGCCAACCCGCGTGCCCGCAGCGCCGTGCTGCGCGTGGCCCAGAAGCGGGAGGCCGATGCATGAGCCGGCTGCTGCTGATCATACTGTTGGCCTGCACCGTGGCCTCGGCGATCGGCGTCGTGTTCGTGCGTCACCGTCACCGGCAGACGTTCATCGAGCTGTCGCGCGCCGAGCGCACGCGCGATGACATCAACCTGGAGTTCGGCCGCCTGCAGCTGGAACAGGCCACCCTGGCCGAGGCCAACCGGGTGGACCGCATCGCGCGCGAAAAGCTGGGCATGAAGTTCCCTGAAGCCGCCGACGTGGTGGTGGTGCGCCCATGAGCAAGACCGGCCGCAACCGCCCGCGCAACGCCTTCAACCTGCGCCAGCGCCTGCGCTGGGTCGCTTTGGCGCTCGGCCTGTGCTCGGTCTCGCTGGTCGGCCGCGCGGCCTACGTGCAGATCGTCAACGCCGATTTCTACCAGCGCCAGGGCGAAGCGCGTTACCTGCGCGAGCTGCCGATCAAGACCTCGCGCGGCATGATCACCGACCGCAACGGCGAGCCGCTGGCGGTGTCCACCCCGGTCGCCTCGATCTGGGTGAACCCGCAGGACCTGCTGCGCTCGCCCGAGCGCATTCCCGAGCTGGCCCAGGCCGTGGGCATGTCGGTGGACGAACTGAGCAGTCGTCTGTCGCAGAAGTCGGACAAGGAATTCATGTACCTGCGCCGCCGGATCAATCCGGACGAGGCAGAGAAGGTGGTGGCGCTGAAGATTCCCGGCGTGGCCGCACAGCGCGAATTCCGCCGCTTCTACCCGCAGGGTGAGGCGATGGCGCATGTGCTGGGCTTCACCAACATCGACGACCGCGGCCAGGAAGGGCTGGAACTGGCCTTCGACGAATGGCTGCGCGGCAAGGCCGGCGCCAAGCGGGTGATCCGCAACCGCAAGGGCGAAACGGTGGAAAGCGATCTGCTGCGCGCCGCCGAGCCGGGCAAGGACCTGACCCTCAGCATCGATCGCCGCATCCAGTACCTGGCATTCAAGGAACTGCGCAATGCACTGGTGGCCAACAAGGCCGCCGGCGGTTCGATGGTGATCATGGATGTGGCCACCGGCGAGATCCTGGCCATGGTCAACCTGCCCACCTACAACCCGAATTCGCTGAACGGTGCGGTGCCGGATACGCGTCGCAACCGCGCCGTGACCGACCTGGTCGAGCCGGGCTCGACGATGAAGCCGCTGACCATTGCCACGGCGCTGCAGGCCGGGGTGGTGACCAAGGACACCATCATCGACACCAACCCGGGCTACATGACCCTGGGCCGCTTCACCATCCGCGACGTGCCACGCAACAACGGCGTGCTCAACGTGACCGGCGTGATCACCCGCAGTTCGAACGTGGGCGCTGCCAAGGTTGCGGCCAAGCTGCCCGACCAGACCTTCTACGATTCGATCCGCAGCTTTGGTTACGGTTCGGTGCCGCACAGTGGTTTCCCCGGTGAATCCGGTGGCGTGGTGCTGCGCCCGGCGCGCTGGTCGGGTACGTCCAAGACCACCATGTCCTACGGCTACGGCCTGAACGTCACCCCGCTGCAGATCGCCACGGCTTATTCGGCCCTGGCCAACGGCGGCAAGCTGATCGCACCGACCTTCGTGAAGGGCCAGCGCAACGAGGGCAAGCAGATCATCGATCCGGCCGTGGCCAAGGAAGTGGTGGCCATGATGGAAACCGTGGTGACCCAGGGCGGCGCCAAGCAGGCGGCGGTGCTGGGCTACCACGTGGCCGGCAAGACCGGTACGGCGCGCAAGGCCGGCCCGGGTGGCTATGAGCGTGGCCACTACAACTCGCTGTTCGCCGGCGTGGTGCCGGCCACCAACCCGCGCTTTGCCACCGTCATCGTCATCAACGACCCGCAGGGCGGCAAGTTCTATGGCGGTCTGGTCTCGGCGCCGGTGTACCACAACGTGATGGAAGGCACCCTGCGGCTGATGGATGTGCCGCTGGACGACCTGCAGTCGTGGCTGGCCGCCCAGCAGTCCGGAAAGATGGGCCACTCGGCGTCCATCCTGCCGGCGCCGCCGGCTGAAACCGCGTTGCCGGCCGATGCCGCCGCCGAATTCGACGCCGCGCTGCCCAGCGCGCAGAACCATGTGCCGGCCCCGCCCGCGGGAGGCACGCAATGAGCCCTTCGATGTTGCTTTCGCAGTTGCTTCCCGACGTTGCCCTGGCGGGCAATGATCCCGTTCTGACCGGCCTGGTGCTGGACAGCCGTGCCGTGCGCCCCGGCAATGCTTTCGTGGCGATTGCCGGTTTCGGTGCGCATGGCCTCGGCTTCGTCGAGCAGGCGCGTGCCGCCGGCGCCAGCGCCATCCTGTTTGAACCGCCGGCCCCGGCCGAACTGCCTGCGCCGGCCGACGCCATCGCCGTGCCCGGCCTGCGTGCCCGCCTGGGCGCGATGGCCGACCAGTTCCATGGCGCGCCGTCGCGCGCGATGACCATGGTGGGCGTGACCGGCACCAACGGTAAGACCTCCACCGTGCAGCTGCTGGCCCAGGCCTGGCACCTGCTCGGCACGCCCAGTGGAAGTATCGGCACCCTGGGTGCCGGTCTTTATGGCGCGGTGGAACCGACCGGCTTCACCACCCCGCTGGTGCTGCAGATGCATGCGCTGCTGGCGCAGCTGCGCGCCGATGGTGCGCAGGCCGTGGCGATGGAAGTGAGCTCGCACGCGCTCGACCAGGGGCGCGTGGATGCGGTGCACTACGACGTGGCGGTGTTCACCAACCTCACCCGTGACCATCTGGATTACCACGGCGACATGGCCAGCTACGGCGCGGCCAAGGCACGTCTGTTCCATCGCCCCGGCCTGAAGGCCGCGGTGGTGAACCTGGACGATGCGTTCGGTCGCCAGCTGTTTGCCGGTCTGCCGGCCGGTGTGCAGCCCATTGGTCTGAGTTCGCGTGGCGCCGAGGGCGCCCGCGTGCGTGCCGAGGCCCTGCAGCTGGATGGCCGCGGCATCGGTTTCGAACTGGTGATCGACGGCGCGCGCGCTGCGGTGCAGTCGCCGCTGCTGGGTCGCTTCAACGTGGACAACCTGCTGGCCGTGGCCGGCAGCCTGCATGCGCTGGGCCAGCCGCTGCAGCGCATCGCCGCCGTGCTGTCGGCGCTGCAGCCGATCCGCGGCCGCATGAACCGCCTGGGCGGCGAGAACGGCCTGCCCACCGTGGTGGTTGATTACGCACATACTCCCGATGCGCTGGAACAGGCGCTGGACAGCCTGCACGGCCACCTGCAGGGCACGTTGTACTGCGTGTTCGGCTGCGGCGGCGAGCGCGATCCCGGCAAGCGCCCGCAGATGGCGGCCATTGCCGAGCGCCTGGCCAACCAGGTCATCGTGACCGACGACAACCCGCGTGGCGAAGACGGCGACGCGATCGTGGCCGATATTCTGGCCGGCTTCACCGATGCCTCGGCCGTGACCGTGCAGCGCAGCCGCGCGCGGGCGATTGGTCTGGCGGTGAAGCGCGCCGGTGCGGGCGACATCATCCTGATCGCCGGCAAGGGCCACGAGCCCTACCAGGAAGTGAAGGGCGTGCGCCACGACTTCGATGACACCGAAGTGTCGGCGGCCGCGCTGGCCGCCAAGGCCGGTGTGCTGGCAGGGGAGGGCGCGGCATGAAGCGCACCCTGCTTTCGCTGATCGCACACTGGGCCGGTGGCGAGATCCACGGCGACGACGTGGCCATCGACGCGGTCAGCAATGACACCCGCAGCCTGGGCGCGGGCAGCCTGTACGTGGCCCTGCGCGGCGAGCGTTTCGACGGCCATGACTTCGCCGCCGACGCGCAGGCGCGCGGCGCCAGTGCGCTGCTGGTCGAGCGCCTGCTGCCGCTGGACATGCCGCAGGTGCTGGTGGCCGACAGCGAACTGGCCTTGGCGAAGATCGCCGCCGGCATGCAGCGCGACCGTGGCACCGAGGTGTTCGCGATTACCGGCAGCAACGGCAAGACCAGCGTGAAGAGCCTGCTGCAGTCGATCCTGCAGCAGGTGGCCGCGCACGCCCACAAGTTGGTGTACGCCAACCCCGGCAACCGCAACAACGAGATCGGCCTGCCGCTGGCGGTGATCGATGCACCGGAAGATGCCGACTACGCCGTCTACGAGATGGGCGCCGGCAAGCCGGGCGACATCGCCTACCTGACCGACATCGCCCGCCCGCGCTACGCGCTGGTGAACAACATCGCACCGGCGCACCTGGAACGCATGGGCAGCCTGCTCGGCGTCGCGCTCACCAAGGGCGCGATCTACGCGGCACTGCCGGCCGATGGCGTGGCGGTGATCAACGTGGACGATGCCTACGGCCGCTGGTTCGAACAGCACTTCATCGGTACCCCGGCCCGCTGCCGGGTGCTGCGCTATGGCCTGGAACACAGCGCCGACGTCACCGCGCGCGATATCCGCGCCGGTACGCAGGGCAGCCAAGTCACCCTGGTGTCGCCGCAGGGCGAGGTGAGCGTGGTGCTGGGTCTGCCGGGCCGCCACAACATCAGCAATGCGCTGGCCGCCGCCAGCCTGGCACTGGGTGCAGGCATCGGCCTGGAGCTGGTGGCCGCCGGCCTGGCCGCCGCGCAGCCGGTGCCGGGCCGCCAGATCGCCCACACCCTGCACAGCGGCGCGGTGCTGGTCGATGACAGCTACAACGCCAACCCCGGTTCACTGGCCGCGGCAATCGATGCCCTGGCCGCTGCGCCGGAAGAGGGTTGGCTGGTGTTGGGTGACATGCGCGAGCTGGGCCCCGATGCCGAGGCCCTGCACGCGCAGGCCGGCCTGCGCGCCCGCGCGGCCGGTCTGAAGCGTCTGTACGCGCTGGGCCCGCTCAGCGCCGCCGCCGCGGTTGCCTTCGGTGAAGGTGGCCGCCATTTCGCCACCCATGATGCGCTGTCGAAGGCGCTGCAGGACGAGTTGCACGCTGGTGTGCGCTGCCTGGTCAAGGGTTCCCGTGGCAGTGCCATGGACCTGATCGTCAAAGCGCTGCTGGCGCAAGGAGAGGAATCCCCGCATGTTGTATGAACTGGCTCGATGGTTGCAGCAGTTGGAGAGCCTGTTCGGGCTGTTCAACTACCAGACCTTCCGCGCGATCCTGGCCGCGCTGACGGCGCTGTTCCTGTCGCTGTGGCTTGGCCCGGCGGTGATCCGCCGGCTGGCCCAGTTCAAGGGCGGCCAGCCGATCCGCACCGACGGTCCGCAGACCCACTTCTCCAAGGCCGGCACGCCCACCATGGGCGGTTCGCTGATCCTGCTCACCGTCACCCTGTCGGTGCTGATGTGGGCCGACCTGCGCAACCGCTACGTCTGGCTGGTGCTGGCCGTGATGCTGTGCTTCGGTGCCATCGGCTGGTACGACGACTGGATCAAGATCGTGCGCCGCGACCCGAACGGCCTGAAGTCGCGCTGGAAGTACCTGCTGCAATCGGTCTTCGGCCTGGCCGCGGGCATCTTCCTGTTCCAGACCGCCGATGTGCCGGCGGCGCTGACCTTCTACATTCCCATGTTCAAGTCGGTGGCGCTGCCGCTGGCCGGCATCGGCTTCGTGGCCATCGCTTACTTTTGGATCGTCGGCTTCTCCAATGCGGTGAACCTGACCGACGGCCTGGACGGCCTGGCGATCATGCCCACCGTGTTGGTGGCCTGCGCGCTGGGCGTGTTCGCATATGCATCGGGCAACGTGGTGTTCGCCAACTACCTGCAGATTCCGCAGATTCCCGGTGCCGGTGAGCTGGTCATCATCTGCGCGGCCATTGCCGGCGCGGGCCTGGGCTTCCTATGGTTCAACACCTACCCGGCCATGGTCTTCATGGGCGACATCGGCGCGCTGTCGCTGGGTGCGGTGCTGGGCACGATCGCAGTGATCACCCGCCAGGAACTGGTGCTGGTGATCATGGGCGGCGTGTTCGTCATCGAAACGCTGTCGGTAATGATCCAGGTCGCCTCGTTCAAGCTGACCGGCAAGCGCGTGTTCCGCATGGCGCCCATCCACCACCACTTCGAACTGAAGGGCTGGCCCGAGCCGCGCGTGATCGTGCGCTTCTGGATCATCTCGGTGGTGCTGGTGCTGATCGGCCTGGCCACGTTGAAGGTGCGCTGAGCATGAACGACCTGTCCCGCCAGGCAACCCGCCTTGAAGCCATCGAAGGCAGCTACGACAAGTGGCTGCTGGGCGCGATCATCGCGCTCACCGGCGTGGGCGTGGTGATGGTGGCGTCCAGTTCGATCGCGCTGATGAGCAGCCCGTTCTACTACCTCAACCGCCACCTGATCTTCCTGGCGGTGGGCATCGTGCTGGCGGTCATCGCCGCGCGCACCGAACTGAAGTCGATCGAGCAGTACAACCAGGTGCTGCTGCTGGGCTGCTTCGCGCTGCTGCTGGTGGTGTTCATTCCCGGCCTGGGCAGCAGCGTGAACGGCGCCCGCCGCTGGATCAACCTGGGTATTTCCAAGTTCCAGACCGTGGAAGCGGTGAAGGTGCTCTACATCGTCTGGCTGTCCAGCTACCTGGTGCGCTTCCGCGATGAAGTGAACGCGACCTGGCCGGCCATGCTCAAGCCGCTGGGCGTGGCCGGTGCGTTGGTGGTGCTGTTGCTGCTGCAGCCCGACTTCGGTTCGTCCACCCTGCTGCTGGCCATCACCGCCGGCATGCTGGTGCTGGGCGGGGTGAACATGCCGCGCATGTCGATGCCGGTGGTGATCGGCTTGGTGGGCATGAGCGCACTGGCCATCATCGAGCCGTACCGCATGCGCCGCATCACCTCGTTCCTGGACCCGTGGGCTGACCAGCAGGGCGACGGCTACCAGCTGTCCAACGCGCTGATGGCGGTGGGCCGCGGTGAGTGGACCGGCGTGGGCCTGGGTAATTCGGTGCAGAAGCTGTACTACCTGCCCGAAGCGCATACTGACTTCATCTTCTCGGTCACCGCCGAGGAATTCGGCTTCCTGGGCACCTGCGTGATCATCGCCCTGTACGCGCTGCTGGTGGGTCGTACCTTCTGGCTGGGCATGCGCTGTGTGGAAATGAAGCGCCACTTCTCCGGTTACATCGCCTTCGGCATCGGTCTGTGGATCAGCATGCAGACCTTCGTTTCGATCGGCGTGAACCTGGGCATCCTGCCGACCAAGGGCCTGACCCTGCCGCTGATCTCGTCCGGCGGTTCGTCGGTGCTGATGACCTGCGTGGCGATGGGCCTGCTGCTGCGCGTGTCCTACGAACTGAAGCGCGCCGAGCGCCGCCAGGCCGTGCGCATCGGCGCGGCCGACGAAGGCGTGCCGGTGGCAGCGGCCAGCGCGCCGGCAGCCCCGTCCGCACCGGCAGCGGCGCCTTCGGTGGCCAACGCTGCGGCCAGCACGGCGGCCGCGGCGGCCCCGGCTGCAGCCGCGCGCGGCACCAGCCGCCTGCAGTCGCGCATTGAACCGACCTTCGGGAGGCTGTCATGAGCGCCGCCCCGACCACCACGGCCAGCCACCGCCCGGTGATGATCCTCGCCGGTGGTACCGGCGGTCACATCTTCCCCGGCCTGGCCGTGGCCCGCGTGTTGCGCGAACGTGGCGTGCCGGTTACCTGGATGGGCGCCGACGGTGCCATGGAAACCCGCCTGGTGCCGCAGCACGGCATCCACATCGATACGCTGGCCATCACCGGACTGCGCGGCAAGGGCAAGCTGGCTCTGTTGGCCGCCCCGTGGCGGCTGATGCGCGCACTGCGCGCGGCCGGCATGATCATCCGCCAGCGCCAGCCGCGTGCGGTGGTCGCCTTCGGTGGTTTCGCTTCTGGTCCCGGTGGCATGGCCACGCGCCTGCATGGCCTGCCGCTGATCGTCCATGAACAGAACCGTGCGCCGGGCCTGACCAACCGCATCCTGTCGCGCTATGCGCGCCGCCTGCTGACAGGCTTCCCCGGCACCTTCGCCAAGGGCGAAGAGTTCGTCGGCAACCCGGTGCGCGCGGAAATTGCCGCCATCGCACCGCCGGAACAGCGCTTTGCCGACCGCCACGGCCCGCTGCGCGTGCTGGTGGTCGGTGGCAGCCAGGGCGCGCGCGCGCTGAACACCGGTGTGCCGCAGGCCATTGCCGCGCTGGGCGCCGGCGTGGCGGTGCAGGTGCGCCACCAGAGCGGCGAGAAGATGCACGCCGAAGCGGTCGAGGCGTATGCCAAGGCTGGTGTGCAGGCTGAGATCACGCCCTTCATCGCCGACATGGCCGATGCCTTCGCCTGGGCCGACCTGGTGGTGTGCCGTTCCGGCGCGTCCACCCTGGCCGAACTGTGCGCGGTGGGCGTGGGCAGCGTGCTGGTTCCATTCCCCGCCGCCGTTGATGACCACCAGACCCGCAACGCGGAGTACCTGGTGGAGCGCAACGCGGCCGTGTTGCTGAAGCAGGACGGAACGCTGGCCGACGGCATTGCCGCACTGCTGCGCGAACTGTCCGAAAATCCCGCCCGCCGCATGCAGATGGCGCAAGCCGCGCGTGCCCTGGCCAAGGTCGATGCCGCCGAGCGCATCGCCGATATCATTCTTGAGGAAGCAGTATGAAGAAGGCCTGCCATAGCGCCTGCCACGCGCGAGGCCGCGCATGATCCGCCGCCTGCATGACACCAACGATCTGGTGCGCGCGTTCCCGCGCGTGCATTTCGTCGGCATCGGCGGCACCGGCATGAGCGGCATTGCCGAAGTGATGCTGACGCTGGGCTACGAAGTGTCCGGTTCGGACAACGCCGACAACGCAGCCACCCGCCGCCTGGCCGGTCTGGGTGCGCGTATCATGCGCGGCCATTCGGCGGCCAACGTGCTGGGCACCGACTGTGTGGTGGTGTCCAGCGCCATCCGCGAAGACAACCCAGAGCTGATGGAAGCGCGCAGCCAGCGCATTCCGATCATGCCGCGCGCGGCCATGCTGGCCGAGCTGATGCGCTTCCGCCGCGGCATCGCCGTGGCCGGCACCCATGGCAAGACCACCACCACCAGCCTGACCGCGGCGGTGCTGAGCGAAGGCGGCCTGGACCCGACGTTCGTGATCGGTGGCCAGCTGCTGGCCGCCGGTGCCAACGCCAAGCTGGGCGGTGGCCAGTGGCTGGTTGCCGAGGCCGACGAAAGCGATGGCAGCTTCCTGCGCCTGAACCCGCTGATGTCGATCATCACCAACATCGATGCCGATCATCTGGAGAACTACGGCAACGATTTCGCCCGCGTGCAGGCCGCGTTCGCCGAGTTCCTGCAGCGCCTGCCGTTCTACGGCCTGGCCGTGCTGTGCATCGACGACCCGGAAGTGGCCGCGCTGGCCGCCAAGACCCCGCGCCACGTGATGAGCTACGGCATGAGCCCGCAGGCCGACGTGCGTGCGGAAAACGTGGTGCAGGAAGGTTCGCGCATGCGCTTCACCCTGCGCCTGCCGCAGGGCACCAGCCAGGAAGTGGTGCTGGCCCTGCCGGGCAAGCACAACGTGCTGAACGCCCTGGCCGCTGCGGCGGTGGGCTGGCAGCTGGGCGTGGCGCCGGACGCGATTGCGCGTGCGCTGGAAAGCTTCGCCGGCGTCGGCCGTCGCTTCAACGATCTGGGTGAGGTGACCACCGCCAGCGGCGCCAAGGTGCGCATCATCGACGACTACGGCCATCACCCCAGCGAGCTGGAAGCGGTGTTCGCCGCGGCGCGCGGCGGCTGGACCGACAAACGCCTGGTGGTGGCCTTCCAGCCACACCGTTACAGCCGTACCCGCGACCAGTTCGACAAGTTCGCGGCGGTGCTGTCCAGCGTGGATGCGCTGGTGCTGAGCGAGGTCTACCCGGCCGGTGAGGAACCGATCGCCGGTGCAGATTCGCACGCGCTGGCCCGCGCCATCCGTGCGCGCGGCCGCAGCGAGCCGGTGGTGGTGGGCAAGGCCGCCGAGCTGGCCAGCGTGCTGCCGGACGTGCTGCAGGACGGTGACCTGCTGCTGATGATGGGCGCTGGCGACATTGGCGCTGTGGCCAGCCAGATCGCGGTGGAAGGCTTCAAGACGGAGGGCCAGGCGTGAGCACGCTGACCTTCCCGCCGCTGCGCAGCACCGATCCGGCCGTGTTCGGCCGCGTGGCCGTGCTGCTGGGCGGCACGTCCAGCGAACGCGAAGTTTCGCTCGATTCCGGCCGCAACGTGCTGGAAGCGCTGCAGGCGCGCGGCGTCGATGCGTTCGCCGTCGACGGCATTCCGGCGCTGGCCAAGGCCCTGGCCGCCGGTGGCATCGACCGCGTGTTCAACATCCTGCACGGCCACAACGGTGGCGGTGAGGACGGCATCGTGCAGGGCCTGATGGATGCCTTCGGCGTGCCGTACACCGGCTCCAACGTGCTGGGTTCGGCACTGAGCATGGACAAGATCCGCACCAAGCAGGTGTGGCTGTCGCTGGGCCTGCCGACCCCGCAGTACCGCAAGGTGACTGCGGAGAACGTGCATGCCAACGCAGCCGAACTCGGCCTGCCGGTGGTGGTGAAGCCGGCCAACGAAGGTTCCAGCGTGGGCATCAGCCGGGTGACCGACGACGCCGGCCTGGACGAAGCAGTGGCCTTGGCCGCGCGCTACGACGGCCAGCTGCTGATGGAACAGATGGTGCTGGGCGACGAACTGACCGTGGCCATCCTGGGCGATGTGGCGCTGCCGTCGATCCGCATCGTGCCCAAGGGCCAGTGGTACGACTACAACGCCAAGTACATCGCCGAAGACACCCAGTACCTGTGCCCGGGCCTGGACGGCGCCGACGAGGAAGAGATCGGCCGCATCGCGCTGGCCGCCTTCCGCGCGGCGGGCTGCCGTGGCTGGGGCCGGGTGGACGTGATGCGTGACCGCGCCAGCGGCCGCTTCTTCCTGCTGGAAGTGAACACCGCCCCGGGCATGACCAGCCATTCGCTGGTGCCCAAGGCGGCAGCACAGGCCGGCATCGGTTTCGAGGAACTGGTGTGGCGCGTGCTGGAACAGACCCTGGAGGCAACGCACGCATGAACGCGGTGCTGCGCATCTTCGTCTGGCTGTTGGCGCTGTCGGTGGTAGCACTGCCGGTGGTAGCCGTGGTCAATGGCTGGGTTGGCGCCGAGCGCTGGCCGCTGGCGAAGCTGCGCGTGCACGGTGAGTTCAAGCGCGTGCCGCCGGAACAGCTGCAGCAGGTGCTGCTGCCGTATGCGCACGCCGGTTTCTTCGCGGTGAAGCTGCAGGATGCGCAGGACGCACTGGAAAAGCTGCCCTGGGTGGAAAGCGCACGCGTGCGCAAGCAGTGGCCGGATGTGCTGGAAGTGGCCCTGGTTGAGCACAAGCCGTTCGCCCGCTGGGGCAACGACCGCCTGCTGTCTGAGCAGGGCAAGCTGTTCCCCACGCCGAAGAAGCTGGCCGACCTGCAGCTGCCGGAGCTGGACGGCCCGGACAGCCAGACCGAAGAAGTGGTGAAGCTCTACAACGATTCGCGCGCGTTGTTTGCCCCGGCCGGCGTGGATGTGCGCCGGTTGAGCATGGACGCGCGCGGCAGCTGGTCGCTGCTGCTGAGCAATGGCACCGAAGTGGTGGTGGGCCGCGACGATGCCCGCTCGCGCCTGCAGCGCTTCGTGCGCGTGCTGCCGCAGCTGGCCAACCAGGCCGCACCGATTGAACGGGCGGACCTCCGCTATACCAATGGTTTCACGTTGAGCTGGGGCACCCCGCCCCCGGCCGACGCGCCGGCCACCCCGGCACGAAGGACGCAGGAAAGGACATGAATCGCAAGGGTGACAAATCGCTGATCGTCGGCCTGGATATCGGCACCTCCAAGGTGGTGGCGCTGGTGGGCGAGTATTCGCCGGGCAACCCGATCGAAGTGATCGGCATCGGCTCGCATGAGTCGCGCGGCCTGAAGCGCGGCGTGGTGGTGGACATCGAATCGACCGTGCAGTCGATCCAGCGTGCGGTGGAAGAAGCCGAGCTGATGGCCGGCTGCGAGATCCGTTCGGTCTACGCCTCCATTTCCGGCAACCACGTGCAGTGCAAGAACTCGCCGGGCATCGTGCCGATCCGCGACGGTGAAGTGACCTGGGGCGACCTGGATCGCGTGCTGGATGCGGCCAAGGCGGTGGCAATCCCGGCCGATCAGAAGATCCTGCACGCCATCCCGCGCGAATACGTGCTGGACGATTCGCAGGAAGGCATCCGCAACCCGGTGGGCATGACCGGCGTGCGCCTGGAGGTGCATGCGCACCTGGTGGTGTGCGCGCAATCGGCCGCGGCCAACATCAGCAAGTGCGTGCAGCGCTGCGGCCTGCAGGTGGACGACCTGGTGCTGTCCTCGCTGGCATCCAGCGTGGCGGTGCTGACCGCCGACGAGAAGGAGCTGGGCGTGGTGCTGGTGGACATGGGTGCGGGCACCACCGATATCGCGGTGTTCGTGCAGGGTGCGATCTGCCACACCGCATCGCTGCCGATCGCCGGCGACCACGTGACCAACGACATCGCGCACATGCTGCGCACGCCCACCCCGGAAGCCGAGCAGATCAAGGTGCGCTACGCCTGCGCCCTGGCCCAGCTGGCCACCGCCGAGGAAAGCATCCAGGTGCCGTCGGTGGGCGACCGTCCGCCGCGCCGCATGCCGCGCCATTCGCTGGCGCAGGCGGTGCAGGGCCGCTACGAGGAAATCTTCGAGATGGTGCAGGCCGAACTGCGCCGCTCCGGCTTCGAGGAACTGGTGCGTGCCGGCCTGGTGCTGACCGGTGGTGCATCGAAGATGGAAGGCGTGGTCGAACTGGCCGAGGAAATGCTGCAGATGCCGGTACGCGTGGGCATTCCGCAGCACGTGACCGGGCTGGGCGAAGTGGTGGGCAACCCGGTGCATGCCACCGGCGTGGGCCTGCTGCTGATGGGCAGCCAGAACGAACACCCGCGTCGCCCGTCGCTGCCCACCGGGCGCGCCGGCAGCATGTTCAAGAAATTGAAGACCTGGTTCCGCGGCGAGTTCTGACGCGCAACCTGCAACACCCGGGCGTGCCCGGTCGCAACACCCGCAACACCTGCAGTGCCGCTTCAAGGCAACACACAACCCACACAGCCGCAACGGCAACATGACGCGCAAAGGCAGGAGGCCTGAACGCCCATGCCACCGAAAGCGGATACAACGAGGACACGGACATGGCGCATTTTGAACTGATCGAAAAGATGGCACCCAATGCGGTGATCAAGGTGGTTGGCGTGGGCGGCGGCGGCGGCAATGCCGTGGCGCACATGGTCAACTCGGCAGTGGATGGCGTGGAATTCATCACCGCCAACACCGACTCGCAGGCCATCAAGAATTGCGGTGCCAAGCTGCAGCTGCAGCTGGGTACCAACGTCACCAAGGGCCTGGGCGCAGGCGCGAATCCGGAAGTGGGCCGCCAGGCCGCGCTGGAAGACCGCGAGCGCATCATGGACGCCCTGCAGGGCGCGGACATGGTGTTCATCACCGCCGGCATGGGCGGCGGCACCGGCACCGGTGCGGCACCGGTGGTGGCCCAGCTGGCCAAGGAAATGGGCATCCTGACCGTGGCCGTGGTCACCAAGCCGTTCCCGTTCGAAGGCCGTCGCCGCATGCAGGTGGCGCTGAAGGGCATCGAGGAACTGAGCCAGCACTGCGACTCGCTGATCACCATTCCCAATGAAAAGCTGATCACCGTGCTGGGCCGCAACGCCACCATGATCCAGGCGTTCCGCGCTGCCAACGACGTGCTGCAGGGCGCCGTGCAGGGCATCGCCGATCTGATCGTGCGCCCGGGCCTGATCAACGTCGACTTCGCCGACGTGCGCACCGTCATGTCCGAAATGGGCCTGGCGATGATGGGTACCGGCACCGCCCGTGGCGATGACCGCGCCCAGGCCGCTGCCGAATCGGCCATCCAGAACCCGCTGCTGGACGATGTGAACCTGGCAGGTGCCAATGGCATCCTGGTCAACATCACCGCCGGCGCCGACTTCACCATGGCCGAGTTCGACGAGATCGGCCGCACCATCGATGGCTTCGCTTCCGAAGACGCCACCGTGGTGGTGGGCACCGTGCTGGACCCGGACATGCAGGACGAAGTGCGCGTGACCGTGGTGGCCACCGGCCTGAACCGCGTCTCGGCCAGCAAGAGCCAGCGCCCGGGCGAGCGTGCGCCGATCAAGCTGGTGCGCAACGCCACCACCGGCCAGCCGGAATTCGGCGACTTCGACAACGGCGGCGATGCAGTGTCCAAGGCCGTGGGCGGCATGGGCCTGGGCCTGCGCCGTGCCAGCAGCGACAGCGTGGCGGCGTCCACCCCGTCGGCACCGAGCGCTTCGTCGCCGGCGGCGGCAGAACTGCCCAACGATTACCTGGACATCCCGGCGTTCCTGCGCCGCCAGGCGGACTGACCGGGGTAACCCGGGGCTTGTCCCCCCTGGGTTGCGCCACCATGTCCTGAAATGCAGGCGCCGGGCCAGGATGGGCCCGGCCGCCTCGCTTCGCGCGTCCCACCGGCGTCTACACGGCGTTTCAGCCGGGGTATGGGACCCTGCGTGTTAATCTAGTGTGTCACTTCCGGTCTGCCCCCCATGATCCAGCAACGCACTCTCAAGAACACGATCCGCGCCACCGGCGTTGGCCTGCACAGCGGTGACAAGGTCTACATGACCCTGCGCCCGGCACCGGTCAACCATGGCATTGTGTTCCGTCGCGTCGATCTGGACCCGGTAGTGGAAGTGCCCGCCAAGGCCGAGCTGGTCACCGAAGTGACCCTGTGCACCGGCCTGACCTGCAACGACGCCAAGATCCAGACTGTCGAACACCTGATGTCGGCCCTGGCCGGCCTGGGTGTGGACAACATCATTGTCGAACTGTCCTCCCCCGAACTGCCGATCATGGACGGTTCCTCGGGCCCGTTCGTGTTCCTGCTGCAGTCGGCCGGCATCGTGGAACAGAACGCGCCCAAGCGCTTCATCCGCGTGCTGAAGACCGTGGAAGTGACCGAAGGTGACAAGGTCGCCCGCTTCACCCCGTACGAGGGCTACAAGCTGGGCTTCACCATCCAGTTCGACCACCCGATGATTCCGGCCAAGCAGTCGCGCCAGGAAATCGAGTTCTCCACGCAGGCCTATACCAAGGAAATCTCCCGCGCGCGCACCTTCGGTTTCATGCGCGACCTGGAATACATGCGCGAGCGCAACCTGGGCCTGGGCGGTTCGATGGACAACGCCATCGTGCTGGACGAGTTCCGCGTGTTGAACGAAGACGGCCTGCGCTACGCCGACGAATTCGTGCGCCACAAGATTCTTGACGCGATTGGCGACCTCTATCTGGCCGGTGGCCAGGTGCTGGGCGCGTACGAGGGCTTCAAGTCCGGTCATGCGCTCAACAACAAGCTGGTGCGGGCGCTGATGGCCGATGCCACCGCCTGGGAGTGGGTGACCTACGAATCGCCCAGCGTGGAAGACCCGGTGGTGTATGCCATGCCGGCGTACGCGTAACTGACTAAGTTGTTGAATTGAAAAGAAACGACGCCGCCTTCCAGGGCGGCGTTGTCGTTTCCGTGGCCGCTGCCGGCGGGCGCCGTGAAGCGTGACGTGAATGCGCTCACCGGGTCACGGTTTTGTGAACCTGGCCGATCGAAAGCCTGAATTTAACGTTGTTTTAACAACAATCTAACGACTCGACCACGGGGTGCCGCTAGGATGCGACCCGGCCCCCGAAAATGTTTCACGCAGCGGTGACACGCGCGACGGGGAGCGGAGCCGGATGCTCCGCTGCCATCAGGACCCTTTTCCCGTTTTACCGGGGACATCCTGCAAGGCTGCCAAGGCGTCGCGTAGCCCTTTGTGCGTGGCGGCTGAAACTGCGTGGGGGCCATTCCGGTTGTCGTGCGCTGGGGAGCGCGAGGGAGTGGGAGACGCAGTCTTGATGGTCACCTTGGTGGCCTTCAGCCCGATGGACCGGGCCGCGTCGAGCAACTGGGCTTCGGCAAGCCGCAACTTGGCATGCCAGACCGGGGATTCGACGAGAAAAACGAGGTGTTCGCCGTCCACATTGGCCAACCGGCAACGGTTGCGCAGCGGGGGCGGCAGTTGGGGGCGCAACTGACGGTCCAGCGCGTCGAGCCACATGGCACGCCGCAGCGGGTTCCCGCTTTTGTCCGCCATCACTGCATCCAGGGCCGGTTTCGGCTTGGACGCAGGGCGAACGCTGGATTTCGGCTCAGACATGAAAACTCACTGATGGCATTCAAAAAGATCGTAATCAAAACGCGTGAACGTCAGGCCAAATCGCCGCTCACGCGTCTGCGGTTCTACTTCGAGGACCGCCCCCGCGCCCTGCTGGGCAGCGTGCTCGGGGTAGGCTGCATTATCGGCCTTGCCGGCGGCTTCGGCGCCAGCGCGCTGAACGACTCGCGCCTGCAGGCCAAGGTCGACCGCCAAGAGGCCGAGCTGGCCAAGGTCCAGCGCGATGCGCAGACCCAGGTCAACGCACTGGCCGCTCGCATGGGCGAGCTGCAGGCCCAGGCCACCCGCCTGAACGCGTTGGGCGAACGGCTGACCCAGATGGGCAAGCTGGAAGACGGCGAATTCGACTTCAACGAGACCCCCGGCCTGGGTGACGGCGATGCCGGCGGCCCGACCGCGGACATCCCGGTGAAGGACGTCAACGCCGACTTACAGGTGCTGGAGCAGCGCTTCGCTGCTTCAGGCCGCCAGTTGTCGGTGATGGAATCGCTGATGTTCGACCACCAGCTGCAGCAGAACGCCGTGCCCTCGCGCATGCCGATCCGCAACACCTACATCACGTCCAATTTCGGTACCCGTGCCGACCCGTTCGGTCGCGGTGCCGCCACCCACAAGGGCATGGACTTCCACGCCCGCGTCGGTGACCCGGTGATGTCCGTGGCCGATGGCGTGGTCAGCTTCTCCGGGGTGAAGGGCGGCTACGGCAACGTGGTGGACGTGGACCATGGCAACGGCTACGTGACCCGCTATGCGCACAATTCGCGCCTGGTGGTGAAGGTGGGCGACCTGGTGCGCGCCGGCCAGGAAGTGGCCAAGGCCGGTTCCACCGGCCGCTCGACCGGTGCCCACGTGCACTTCGAAGTCTGGGAAAACGGCAACGTGGTCAACCCGCGCAAGTTCCTGGGTGACGGCGGCAACACGCCGGTGGGCCGTATCAGCCGCGGCTGAGCCCTCGTCCGGGGGCGGATCCCTACCGCAACGCGGAAGGGCTCTGACCCCATCGCGCAAGGGTTGAAACCCCTGCCGCCCGTCCCAAGCTACAATGGGTGTTGCCATCGACAGGGCGCCAGGCGCCCTGTTTCGTTTGCGGCGGACGGATCCCCAGGGGGACGACCGGGCCGCTGTGTCCATCCAACCCGGTTCCTTCAATGATCAACAGCCTGCTTACCCGCGTATTTGGCAGTCGTAACGAACGACAGCTGCGCCAGCTCAACCGCATCGTCGCCAAGATCAATGCGCTGGAGCCGGAGATCGAGAAGCTTTCCGACGAGCAGCTGCAGGCCAAGACGCCGGAGTTCAAGCAGCGCATCGCCGGCGGTGAAGCCCTGGACAAGGTGCTGCCCGAAGCCTTCGCGGTCTGCCGCGAAGCCGGCCGCCGCGTGCTGGGCATGCGCCACTACGACGTGCAGCTGATCGGCGGCATGGTGCTTCACCTGGGCAAGATCGCAGAAATGCGCACCGGTGAAGGCAAGACCCTGGTGGCGACCCTGCCGGTGTACCTGAACGCGCTGGAAGGCAAGGGCGTGCACGTGGTCACCGTGAACGACTACCTGGCCCGCCGCGACGCCGCCCAGATGGGCAAGCTGTACAACTGGCTGGGCCTGAGCGTGGGCGTGGTGTACCCGGGCATGCCGCACAGCGACAAGCGCGAAGCCTACGCTGCCGACATCACATACGGCACCAACAACGAATTCGGTTTCGACTACCTGCGCGACAACATGGCGCTGTCCAAGGCCGACCGCTACCAGCGCGGCCTGCACTACGCCATCGTCGACGAAGTCGACTCCATCCTGATCGACGAAGCCCGTACCCCGCTGATCATCTCCGGCCCGGCCGACGATTCCCCGGAGCTGTACATCCGGGTGAACCGCATCGTGCCGAACCTGGTGAAGCAGGAAGCCGAAGACGGCGAAGGCGATTTCTGGGTCGATGAGAAGGGCAAGCAGGTGCACCTGTCCGAAGCGGGCATGGAGCACGCCGAGCAGCTGCTGGTCGACGCCGGCATCCTCGACGGCCAGACCGAAGGCCTGTACGCGGCGCAGAACCTGACCGTGGTCCACCACCTGAACGCCGCACTGCGCGCGCACGCCATCTACCAGCGTGACGTGGACTACATCGTGCGCGATGGTGAAGTGGTCATCGTCGATGAGTTCACCGGTCGTACCCTGTCCGGCCGCCGCTGGTCCGACGGCCTGCACCAGGCCGTGGAAGCGAAGGAAGGCGTGCCGGTACAGCGCGAGAACCAGACGCTGGCCAGCATCACCTTCCAGAACCTGTTCCGCATGTACAAGAAGCTGTCCGGCATGACCGGTACGGCCGATACCGAAGCATTCGAATTCCAGAGCATCTATGGCCTGGAAGTGGTGGTCATTCCGACCAACCGCCCGACCATCCGCAAGGACAGCCCGGACCAGGTGTTCCTGAACCGCAAGGGCAAGTTCAATGCGGTGCTGGCCGACATCGAAGAGTGCGCCAAGCGCGGCCAGCCGGTGCTGGTGGGTACCACCTCGATCGAAACCTCGGAAATGCTGTCCGAGCACCTGCGCAAGGCCGGTGTGAAGCACGAAGTGCTGAACGCCAAGCAGCATGACCGCGAAGCGACCATCGTCGCCAACGCCGGTCGCCCGGCCGCCGTGACCATCGCCACCAACATGGCCGGCCGTGGTACCGACATCGTGCTGGGCGGTTCGCTGGAAGCGGAAATCCACGAGCTGGGCGAAGGCGCGACCGACGAGCAGAAGGCCGCGATCAAGGCCGAATGGCAGAAGCGCCACGATGCAGTGAAGGCCGCGGGCGGCCTGCACATCGTCGGTACCGAACGCCACGAATCGCGCCGTATCGACAACCAGCTGCGCGGTCGTTCCGGCCGCCAGGGTGACCCGGGTTCGTCCCGCTTCTACCTGTCGCTTGAAGACAACCTGATGCGCATCTTCGCCTCTGACTGGGTGCAGAAGGCCATGCGCATGATGGGCATGAAGGAAGACGACGTCATCGAAGACCGCCTGGTCAGCCGCCAGATCGAGAAGGCGCAGCGCAAGGTGGAAGCGCACAACTTCGACATCCGCAAGAACCTGCTGGACTTCGACGACGTCAACAACGACCAGCGCAAGGTGATCTATTCCCAGCGCGATGAACTGCTGGACGCCGAATCGGTGAAGGACAACGTCGATGGCATCCGCGACGACGTGATCTTCGACGTGGTGGCGCGCTTCGTGCCGCCGAACTCGATCGACGAACAGTGGGACCTGCGCGGCCTGGAAGCCACCCTGGAATCGGACTTCGGCCTGCAGATGTCGCTGGTCGACATGGTCAAGTCGCACGAAGAACTGGACGCCGAAGCCATTGCCGCCAAGGTGCTGGAGCGCGTGAACCAGCACTTCGCCGAGAAGGAAGCCGGCGTGGGCGAAGAGACCATGCGTGCGCTGGAAAAGCACGTGATGCTGACCGTGCTGGACCAGAGCTGGAAGGAACACCTGGCCCGCATGGACTACCTGCGCCAGGGCATCTACCTGCGCGGCTACGCACAGAAGCAGCCCAAGCAGGAATACAAGAAGGAAGCCTTCGAGCTGTTCTCGGACATGCTGGAAAACGTGAAGCGCGAAGTGGTGACCCTGCTGGCCCGCGTGCGTATCCGCAGCGACGAGGAAGTGCAGGCACTGGAAGCGGCCGAGCGCCAGCAGGCGCAGGCGCGCCTGAGCCAGTCGCAGTTCCAGCACCAGGATGCGGGCGGCTACAGCGCCGACGAAGAAGCGGCCCAGGTGCAGGCAGCACAGCAGGGCGTGGCGCAGCGCCAGCGCGACGAGCCCAAGGTCGGCCGCAACGATCCGTGCCCGTGCGGCAGTGGCAAGAAGTTCAAGCACTGCCACGGTCAGCTGAGCTGAGCTGAGTAAACCGAGCTGAGTCGCAAAAGCCCCGCAAATGCGGGGCTTTTTTTGTTCTGGCAGATGCGTCTTGTGAGCCATTGCCCATAACGAGAGTTTTCAGATTTATCTGACCCGCGTGTCGGGGCAACCCCCACACCAAAGTAGGGCCCGCGCCATGGGCAGGTCCCGTTCGCGCCCGTATGTTGCACGGGCTCTGCGGTGGGACTGCAGAACCTGCCGGCGGAGCTGCGTCGATGTCGCCCCCGCGATACCGCGCATCCCTGATCGACAAACACATGGAGCTTCATGAACAGGATCTATCGCCAGGTGTTCAACCACACCACCGGCCAGGTGCAGGTTGCATCTGAACTCACCACGTCACATTCGCCGGGCCGCACCAGCGTCGGCCACGCCCTCCGCCCGTCGTCGCTGCGCAGCGCACTGCTGCTGGCGCTGGCCGTGCTGCCCGCGCAGTCTGCGCTGGCGGCCGTCTATGACTTCCCCAGCGACGAGACCGTGTCCGACAGCCGCGGCTATGTGGATGGCTTCCGCATCGGTGTTGATTCGCCGATCACCATTGACCTGGTGTCGGGCGCGGTGCTGACCTCCAATGGCCCGGTGTCGCTGGGTACGGCGGTCGGCGGCATCGGCACCTTGAACGTGACCGGGCTCGGCAGCAGCGTCGTGCTGACCAACACGTTCGACGACATGCGCGTGGGTGATGCGGGCAAGGGCGTGCTGAACCTGACCGACGGCGGCACCGTGACCGTGGCCCGTAACGTGGTGCTGGGCAACGTGTCCGGCGGCGAGGGTGCAGCGCTGGTCAGCGGCGTGGGTTCCAAGCTCACCGCACGCCAGATCGATATCGGCAAGGCCGGTAGCGGCAGTCTGGTGATCAGCAATGGTGGCGTGGTCGACACCACCGCCGTCAACAGTTCCACCCTGCTGCAGGGCATGCGCATCGGCGCGGACGAAGGCAGCACCGGTTCGGTCAAGGTCGACACCGGCGGTGTACTGAACATCGCCAACAACCACCTGATCGTCGGCCAGCGCGGCCAGGGCGAGCTGAACGTGGCCAGCGGCGGCATCGTCAACGTCGGCCAGACCCTGGCCGTGGGCATCGTCGACGGCGCCACCGGCACGGTCAACGTGACCGACGGCGTCCTGGTGGCCCAGGACATTCTGCTCGGCCAGGAGTCCGGCTCGACCGCCACCATGCGCGTGTCCGGCGCCAGCACCGTGCAGACCGACACCTTCGAACTGGGCGAACGCGGCAATGCACTGCTGCGCGTGGAAAACGGTGGCGTGCTGCGCGCCACCACCTCGCTGATCGCCGAAACGCCGGACGGTTCGTCGGGTGACCGGGGCCAGGTCGGCCGCATTGAAGTCAGCGGTGCCGGTTCGGCCATCGAATCGGCGCGCGTGGACGCCACGGCCAGCCTGTTGATCGACAACGGCGGCGCGATCCGTTCGGACGTGGCCAACATCAAGAACTCGTTCGGTGCCGGTACCGGCGCCAGCCGTGCCAAGGCCACCCTGACCGGTGCCGACAGCCAGTGGATCAACGCCGGCGTGATGGAAGTCACCACCGACCTGCAGGTGCTCGACGGCGCCCGCATCAGCACCGACATCCTCAGTGTGTCCGGTGGCTCGGACTTCCCGAAGGGCACCGCCGCGCTGTACCCCGAACAGGTCCTGGTCAGCGGCGAGGGCTCGTCCATCACCGCTGCCAACGGCATCTCCGTCGGCCGCACCACCTTCGATCCGCTCGGCGTGCTGGTGGTGAACAACGGTGCCACGCTCAGCGCCGGCACCGGCTATACCCTGGACAACAGCGGCTACCTGGTCATCGGTGGCGGCCTGCAGGACTGGACCGCTGCCGACGGCCCGACCTGGGCAGCGGCCGAAGCGGCCGGTGAGCTGGACGGTTCGCCGATCACCATGAACAACGGCCAGGGCGGCCTGCTGTTCAACCACACCGGTGACATCACCCTGTCCAACACCATCGCCAGCTCGTCTGCGTCGATGACCTACGGTGGCCTGCACCAGCTGGCCGGCAGCACCACGCTGGACGGTGACCTGACCGCCTTCGGCGGAGACATCAACGTCAGCGGCGGCACCCTGGTCATCAACTCCGATACCTATACTGGCCAGGGCTACACCGGCAGCAGCCAGGCGGTGACGCAGGACATCATCGTGACCGGCGGCACCCTGGTGCTCAATGGCGCGTCGGGCTTCCAGCAGGAGATCAACTACGGCACGGGCCTGGGCAGCGCGGTCATCCGCAGCTCGACCGCCAACATCCGCGACGGCGGCGTGCTGGCCGGCAACGCCACCGTGGGCCAGACCTTCGTGCGCAACGGCGCGGTGCTGTCGCCGGGCCAGAACGGTGTGGGTGCCATCACCATCGATGGTGACCTGTACTTCAACAACATGGCCGTCACCGCCGAACAGGTCGCCGGCAAGGCGTTCTACGACGTGGACGTGCTGGGCAACGGCCAGGCCGACCTGCTGACGGTGGCCGGCAAGGCCTACCTGGGCAAGGTCAACTACGCCGGTGAACACGGTGCCACCGGCGTGCGCATCACCGCGCTGGACCCGGCCACCAGCTACCAGAATGGCCAGAGTTACACGATCCTGAGCGCGGCCGGCGGTATTGAAGGCCAGTTCGATGACGTGATCTCGCGTTCGGCCTTCCTCGACCCCAGCCTGGTGCAGGCCGGCAACGACGTGCGTCTGCTGATCGCGGTGAAGAGTGACGAGACCGGCCCGGGTCCTGGCCCGGGTCCGAACCCCGATCCGGGTACGCCGGGCACACCGGGTACCCCGGGCGAGGGCGGTGGCGTGACGCCGCCGGCCGTGTTCGGTGCCGTTGCCGCCACCGGCAACCACCTGGCCACTGCCGGCGCGCTGGATACCCTGCAGCAGTCCGGGCAGGCGCTGGCGCTGTACAACCAGCTGCTGATGCTGGACGCCGACGAAGCGCGGCTGGCCTTCGATCACCTGTCGGGCGAAATCCACGCCAGCAACCGTGCGTTGCTGCTGGATGATCGCTTCCTGCGTGAAGGCATTTCCCAGCGCCTGCGCACCGACCCGACGACCAAGGCGCAGGGCGGTGGGTTCTGGCTGTCCGGCGGTGGCGCCGCCAATAGCCAGGACGGCGATAATGGCAGCGCCCGCAGCCGCCAGCACCGCGAAGGCCTGATGGCCGGCCTGGACTGGACCTTCGGTGAAGCCTGGACGGTGGGCCTGGCCGCCGGTGCCGAGACGCTGCGCCAGCAGGTGGACGCGCGCAGCAGCAAGGCCGATGTCGATGCCGTGCACGGTGGCCTGTACGCCTCCTACCGCATGGGCGAGGCCTGGTTCACCGCCGGTGCCAGCTATGCCGACTACGACGTGGATACCGACCGCACGTCCATCGTGGGTGGCATGCAGCAGCGCCTGCGTGCCGGCTACAGCGCCGATGCCGTGTCCGGTTTCGCCGAAGGTGGCTGGGACATGGACCTGGATCGCCTGGTGCTGACCCCGTACGTGGCCGTGGCCTACACCCGCCTGTCCACCGATGCGGCGCAGGAAACCGGCGGCAGCACCGCGCTGGTGATCGATGCCAGCAAGGACGAGGTGTGGACCGCGACCGCCGGCCTGCGTGCCAGCTGGGACATCAGCGCTGGCCAGGACGACGGCGCCCGCCTGGTGGCCGGCCTGGCCTGGCAGAACGCGGCCGGCGATGTGCGCAGCAGCTCGCGCCAGCGCTTTGCAGTGGGCAGCAGCACCTTCAGCATCGATGGCGTGCCGCTGGCCCGCAACGTCGGCATCGCCGAGCTGGGCGTGTCGGTGAACATCGGCGACAACAGCCGTCTGTCGCTGGGTGCACAGGGCCGCGCCGGTGGCGGCCAGCACGAGCTGGGCGCGCAGATGACCTGGAACGTGCAGTTCTGATCACGCGTACTGCGTGGATGTAGACCGGGGGCCCCGCAAGGGGCCCCTTTTTTGGGTTGCGCTGGGCGCCGCCGATTGGGCATGCTCTGGCCATGCCTCCCCCGAAACGATCGATTCACGTGGTGGCCGCAGTCATCACCGACGCCCGCGGCCGCGTGCTGCTGAACCGCCGCACCGAGAACCGGGACATGGCCGGGCTGTGGGAATTCCCCGGCGGCAAGCGCGAACCGGGTGAAACCTCCGAAGAGGCCCTGGTGCGCGAACTGCGCGAAGAGCTGGGCATCGAGGCCGACATCGGCGACTGGCTGATGGATGTGCCGCAGCATTACCCCGACAAGCACCTGACCCTGGAAGTGCGCCATGTGCGCAGCTGGAAGGGCAGCCCGCGCGGGCGCGAAGGCCAGGCCATCACCTGGGTAGCCCAGGACAAGCTGGGCCGCTATTCGATGCCGCCGGCCGATCTGCCGGTGGTGGCTGCACTACGCCAGCCCGACCAGTACCTGATCACCCCGGCGCCGGCCGACGATGACGCACTGGCACAGCAGTGGCAGCAGCAGCTGCAGCAGGCGGTTGCCGCCGGCCACCAGCGCATCCAGTTGCGCCTGCCGCCGCAGCACCCGCAGCGCCAGTTGCTGATCGAAAGCGCCATCGGCTCCCACCGTCGAGGTGGGCCGCAGTGGCTGGTCAACCGCGATATCGAACTGGCCGTAGCGTTGGGGGTCGGGGTGCATCTGGGCAGTGAGCAGGTGCTGGCCCTGGCCGAGCGCCCCTTGCCGGCCGGCCAGCTGGTGGCTGCCTCGTGCCACGATCTGGCGCAGCTGCAGGCCGCGCAGCGGCTGGGCTGCGACTTTGCAGTGCTGGGGCCGGTGCAGGCCACTGCCAGCCATCCCGGCGCCGCGCCGCTGGGCTGGGAAGGATTCGCCGCGCTGCGTGCGCAGGTGTCGTTGCCGATCTATGCGTTGGGTGGGATGGAACCACGCCACGTGGCCGACGCCCGCCGCCACGGCGCGCAGGGCATTGCCGCGATCCGCGGCCTGTGGCCCACCTGAGCGGATGCCTGAGGGGTCGGATCCGCGCGCAGCGCGGCACTGACCCCAGAGGTTGCCAGAGGTTGAGGCAGGGTCAGAGCCGCGCTGCGCGCGGATCCGACCCCACCCTTGGATGCGATCTCAAAGGGTGATCCAGAAACACCCGTACTGCCGCCGCAACCCCATCACCGTGGCCGCGCGCGTAGCGCTGCCCGGCAGCGTCTGCTCCAGCCGCAGCCCCACCGGGTGGCGGCGCACAGGCGTCTCAGGTTCCTCAGGGTCGGATCCCTGCACCGCAGGGCTCTGACCCTCATCCACCACCTGCTGCGGGTACACCGGCACCACATCCACCAGCGGGCGCCGCACAACCGATTCCAGCTGCCCCAGGATGCGCTGCGCTCCTGCATCGGACACCGCACCCCACAGATACAGCGACGACAGCCGATTCACATCGCCGGTCGCCACGGCGGTCTGCACCGCCTGCACCAGCTCGCTCAGCCGGCGCGGGCACTGCGCACCCAGTGTGTCGCGCTGCGCGGTGGCACCGGCCGGTGCGGGCGGCGGTTGCCGCGACCGCGCGCCCAGGCTGTCGCAGGGGCGGTCGGTGTACACGCTCTGGCCTTGCGCATCGGTGCAGCGGTTCAAGCGTGTGGCCTGCGCGTGGGCCAGCACCGGCAGACTGGCCAGCACGACAGCCAGCACGGCGGGAATTGCGAGGTTCATGGGCCCAGCGTAACGCCGATGCCGACAAAGTTGTGCGTAATCAGCCCTGCAACAGCTTCAGCACCGACACCGTCGGCTTGGCCAGGTTCAGGGTGTAGAAGTGCAGGCCCGGCGCGCCGCCGTCCACCAGTCGCTGGCACAGCCCGGCGACCACCTCGGCACCGAACGCCCGCACCGATTCGGCATCGTCGCCGTATGCCTGCATCTTGCGGCTGATCCAGCGCGGGATTTCGGCGCCGCACTGTTCGGAAAAGCGGCGAAGCTGGCTGAAGTTGGCGATGGGCATGATGCCCGGCACGATCGGCACGGTCACGCCCAGCTTGCGCACGGCGTCCACGAAGTGGAAATACGCATCGGCATTGAAGAAGTACTGGGTGATGGCGGCATCGGCGCCGGCATCGATCTTGGCCTTGAAGTGCCGCAGGTCGGCCAACGCATCCGACGCCTGCGGGTGGGTTTCCGGGTAGGCCCCCACTTCAATGTGGAAGGCGTCGCCGTGTTCGGCACGGATGAAGGCGATCAGTTCAGCGGCGTAGCGCATGTCACCCGGAAACCCCATGCCCGAGGGCAGGTCGCCGCGCAGTGCGACCAGCCGGCGGCAGCCGATGGCGCGGTACAGCTTCAGCAGCTCGCGGATCTCCTGGCGGGTGCCGCCCACGCAGGACAGGTGCGGTGCCGCGTCGAAACCATGGTGCTGGTTGAGGTGGCGCACCGTTTCGGAGGTGTAGCTGAGCGTGGAGCCACCGGCGCCGAAGGTACAGGACACATAGTCGGGCGCGTAGGCCTTCAACCGGGCGGCGGCACGGTCCAGCTGGCCACGCTGCTCATCGGTCTTGGGCGGGTAGAACTCGAAGCTGATGGCGGTCATGGCACGGGCAGTGGCGGCGGGTACGATTGAGTATATCTCTCCATCAAGATGGATGTGAAGTTTCATGGTGTGAAGAACTGGCCCGTCGCGCGCGACCGTTCACCCGGCTGCCGGGCCGTTGCTCCTGAATCGCAACCGCGGACCCCGCTCCGCCGGCACGCTGCTGCCGTGGCAATTTCGCCCGATGAAGGAGCAGTGCGATGACGAGCCTGTTGGCACGACGGATGATGATGGGCGCGGCGATGACGGCGATGACGGCGCTGGGGCCCGGGCTGGCGCACGCCGCCACTGCGACCAGCGGCACCGTCCAGGTCGAGGTCGTCGGCACCGGCCGTCCGCTGCTGATGATTCCCGGCCTGAACAGCAGTGCGGAGGTCTGGCGCGAGACCTGCCTGGCGCTGAAGGACGTGCAGTGCCATCTGCTGCAGCTGCCGGGCTTCGCCGGCGCGGCGCCAGCCGATCCGCTGCCGGACGACTTCCTGTCGGCCATGCGCGATCAGGTGCTGGCCTATGTGCACGCCCGGAAGCTGCACCATCCGGCAGTGATCGGCCACAGCCTGGGCGGCGTGCTGACCCTGGCCATGGCCGTGCAGGAGCCGGATGCGCTGGGGCCGTTGATCATCGTGGACGCGGTGCCGTTCTACGCCGGCATGCAGAACCCGCAGGCCACTGCGCAGAGCGTGCGGGCGCTGGCCGGACAGATGCGCACGTCCATGCTGGCGGCGGACGCGGCCAGCTACCAGGCGCAGGCCGAGGCGGCGCTGGCACCGCTGACCCACGTCGCCGCGCGGCTGCCGGAACTGCAGCGCTGGGGCCGCGACAGCGACCGTGCCAGCACGGCGGGTGCGATGTACTCGCTGCTGGTGCATGACCTGCGGCAGGACGTGGCCGGCATCCGTTCGCCCACCCTGGTCCTCGGTGCGTGGGCGTCGTACCAGGCCTTCGGTGCCACCGAAGCGTCGGCGCGCACGATCTTCCAGACGCAGTACGCGGCACTGCCAGATGTGCGCATCGAACTGAGCGCCAGCGGCCACCATTTCCTGATGTGGGATGATCCGCAGTGGCTGCAGGCGCAGGTGCAGGCGTTCCTGGACAGCCACCGCTGATGCTTGCTGCCTTGGGGTTCCACCATGCCTGATCCCACCTCCACGCTGCGCTTCTGGCTGATCAACGGCATCGGCTGGCTGCTGTTCGGCCTGCTCAGTCTGGCCATGAGCGGGGCCTTCGGCGCGGGCGCCAGCAGTGGCGGCACGTTGATCAGCGTGGGCCTGGCCATTGCGCTGTGCGCCGTCAGCGGCGCCGTGCGCGCGCTGGCGGTGGCGCGCCACTGGTGGCAGCTGGAGGTTGGCGCGCTGGCCGTGCGGCTGGCGCTGGCGGTGTTGCTGGGTGCGGCCCTGGCGCAGTTGCTGCTGACCGCCGTGCTACAGCCGGCACTGGCGCTGGGCTGGGTGGATTTCGCTGGCCGACCGGCCGATTTCCGCCCACTCGCACGCGTGCTCTACTGGCTCAACACCGTGCTGGTACTGGGTCTGTGGACGGCGGTATGGGCCGGTCTGCACAGCGTGCGCCGTGCGCGCCATGCCGAACTGGCCCGCCTGCGCGCCGAGGCCGAACGCAGTGCGCTGGAGCGCGACGCGCTGCGTGCCCGGCTCAATCCGCACTTCGTGTTCAACGCACTGAACAACCTGCGCGCGCTGATCCTGGAAGACCCCGAGCGCGCGCGCGATATGGTGACCCGGCTGTCGCGCACGTTGCGCCAGGCATTGGCGCACAACCGCAGCGAGCAGGTCACCCTGGCCGAGGAGCTGGCCGTGGTTGATGACTATCTGGCCATTGAAAGCATCCACTTCGAACAGCGCCTGCAGGTGCAACGCCACATCGACGCCGATGCCCTGCAGGCACAGCTGCCTGCGATGGCGCTGCAGCTGCTGGTGGAAAACGCGATCAAGCACGGCATCGCCCAGCGCCCGGGCGGTGGCGAGGTGCGGATTCATGCCGCGCTGGGCCAGGACGTGCTGCGCCTGCAGGTGGACAACCCACGGGCCAGCGGCAGCGGGGACATCCACAGTCACGGGGTCGGCCTTGCCTATCTGCGTGCGCAGCTTGGCAGCCACGGAAGATTCACCCTGCAGCCGGTGGGCGAGGGCATGCAGGCCGTGCTGGAGATTCCGCAATGAGCGGCATGCTGCGTGTATTGATTGTCGATGATGCGCGGTTGGCGCGGCAGGAACTGCGCACGCTGTTGTCGGCCTGGCCGTGGGTGCAGTGCGTGGGCGAGGCCGATGACGTGCCGGCCGCCCGCGCGGCGATCGCCACGCTGGCACCGGACCTGGTGCTGCTGGATGTGCAGATGCCCTCCGGCAGCGGCTTCGACGTGCTGGACGGGCTGGAACGCGTGCCGGCGGTGGTGTTCGTCACTGCCTACGACACCTATGCGGTGCGCGCCTTCCAGGCCAACGCGCTGGATTACCTGGTCAAGCCGGTCGAGGCGCCGCGACTGCTGGAAGCACTGCAGCGGGCACGCCAGCGCGAGGACATGCAGGCCGAAGTGCCGGCGGCGCGTGGCACGCTGGGCGCGCATGACCAGGTGTTCGTGCGTGACGGCGAGCGCTGCTGGTTCGTGGCGGTCAGCGAGATCCGCCGCCTTGTTGTGGATGGCAACTACACCCGCCTGTGGTTCCGCGGCGAGAACGCCCTGCTCAGCCGCAGCCTGAGTGCGCTGGAAGCGCGACTGCCGCAAGATATGTTCTTCCGTGCCAACCGCAACACGCTGGTAAACCTGCGCCGCATCCGCGCGGTGACCCCCAGTGTGGGTGATGGTTACGACCTGGCACTGGATGATGGCAGCGAAGTAGAAGTATCACGGCGGCAGGCGCGGGAGCTGCGCGAGCGGATGGCGCTGTAGGCGGACGCAGCGGTTACCCTGTGCTGTACCGTCTGCCTACATCACACCATGTCCATCGTCCTCACCGAATTCGCCCGTCCCCGCCTCTTCCCACGCGTGCCCCGTGGCAACACCATCCAGGACGTCAGCGCCGAGCAGTTCCAGGCGCACCTGAACGCGCACGCGCCGTTCAAGGTGCTGGATGGCTATGCGCCGTTCTGCAAGCTGTTCGTCTACGAGAACTGGACCAGCACGCGCTGCCTGACCGTGCCGGTGACCGAGGCCAACCGGCACCTGCTGCGCAGCGGCTATGAAGCGCGCAACCGCGAGGAGCTGCCGGTACTGGTGCGCTGGTTCGAGGGGGTGGAATCGCCGCGCGCGAACTACCTGGTGGTGATCCTGTACAGCGCCGAGCAGCTGGCGAAGGAAGGTTCGCCGATCGAGGCCGACTGGGGCATCGTCGGCTGCATCTACACCGCCGAGCCGGAAGAAGTACCGATGGCCCCGATCACCATGATGCGCAATGCGCTGGGCGTGGAGGAGGGCGGTTCCGGCGTGCCGCTGGACCGCGAGGCCTACCGGCGTTCGGTGGAATTCTGGGAAAACAACGCCAACTGGCGGCCGTAGGGGCAGGCCAGTAGAGCCACGCCATGCGTGGCTGCTTCACCGTTTGACGGTTTTCCACTCCCACCACGGGTAGTGATACTCGCGGTCGATGGCCTGCCAGTGCTGACCGCAGTGGGTGCAGGCGACGCTATGGCAGTCGCCCCAGCCATCCTCCGCTGCGTCGAACGACAGCAGCTGCATCTGCCCGTGTTCGATCAGGCGACGAGGGTCGAAGAACGGATAGCCGGGGTTGAGTGCACACAGGCAGCCGGTGCCCGCCTGCCAGTAGCGCAGCCGCTGCAGCGCCGCCTTCAGGTGCGCCTGGTTGCTGACCAGCATGCCGCCCTGCGCAATGCCCGCGCTGCGCTGCTCGATCAACGCCGCATGCGGTGCCAGTGCATCCAGCGGCGCGGCATCGAACAGTCGGGCGAGCGTACGCGCGGCGTCGGTGATGCGCTCGCCGTCGCCTGACAACAGATCCTGCAGCAGCATCTGCGCCTGCGCATGGTCGAGACCGGGTGCCGGCGCCGCAGACCACGGCCAACGCATCAACGCGCCCTGCCGATGGCGGCGAAGTGTCCGCCGGTGAGCTGCAGCAGATCGGTCGGGGCCAGTTCCACTTCCAGGCCACGACGGCCGGCGCTGACGTGCAGTGTGTGCAGTGATTGCGCACTGGCATCGAGGAAGGTACGCAGGCGCTTCTTCTGGCCCAGCGGGCTGATGCCACCGACCAGATAGCCGGTCGCGCGCTGCGCGGCATCGGCGGTAGCCATGTCGCACTTCTTGCAACCCGCGGCTTCGGCCAGCGCTTTCAGGTCCAGCTGGCCGGCCACCGGCACGATGGCCACCAGCAGCTCGTGGGTTTCGCTGCTGGCCAGCAGGGTCTTGAACACCTGCGCCGGGTCCAGGCCGAGCTTTTCCACGGCTTCGCCGCCATAGGAGGCGGCGTGGGCATCGTGCACGTAGCTGCGCACGGTGTGGGCGATCTTCTCGCGCTTGAGCAGATTGATGGCGGGGGTCATGCACGCATCGTAGCGCGCAGGGATGGGCTTGCCTTGACCGAGGCTACTGGCGGGCCCCTGCGATAATGCGCGCTGCACACCGTCTGGAATCTCATCATGCGCGCACCGCACCTGCTTCATGGCCTGACCCTGGATAGCGAGCCGTGCGCGGGGCCCTACCCACCGCAGGGCTTCTGGCCGATCGCCGAAGCTGCGCTGGGCAACGGTGATCAGTTCGGTCTGTACTGGCCATTGGGTCGCGAGGCTGAGCCGCCCGTGGTCTGCGAAATGTTCCATGACGAAGGGCGCATGGTCTTCCGCCATTCCTCGCTGGATGTCTTCGCGCAGTGGCTGGATGCCGGTGGCGCGGAGGAAGACGACGATGAGGGCGGGGCGCCACATGAGCACGCGGTCCCGGATGCGGAATCGCCGTTGCCCTTGATCGATCGCGCGCAGCAGCATGTGCAGGCCGCTGAGCCGGCCCAGGCAATCGCGCTGCTGGAAGATGCCTGCAGCCGCTTTCCGGAACTGCAGCGCGCGTGGGCCATGCTGGCAGGGCAGCAGATGCGCCTGGGTCAGCATGCGGAGGCGGTGGCGGCGGCACGTTTTGCCATTCTGGCGAACTGGGCGTTCGGCATTCCCGAGCCCGGTGTGCTGCGTATCCTGCGGACAGCCGATGCCAGCGGCGATCCCGTGCTGGTGATGGCCCAGCAGATGGGATTCGGCTTCGGTGGCGCCAAGACCAACCCGGACTATGCGCTGATGCAGGCGTGCATTGATCAGTGCTGGCAGGCTGGCGACACGCTGGCGGCACTGCGTGTGAGCCAGAACCGCTGCTACGTGTTGAGCAGCGAGACTGTTTCCTTCCAGCAGCGCGAAGGCTTCGACCTGGCGGCCTGGCGGCGCGACTTCGCCGCACGGTGCCAGACTGCGCTGCACGATGACCGGCAGCGCATGTAGATCCAGGCCACGGGGTCGGAGCCCTTTCCGCTGGGAAGGGATCCGACCCCGTTACGCGGAATCAGCGCGACATCGACTGCTGGGTCTGCATCTGTTCCTGGGTCTGCCGCTGCGACAGTTCGTTGTCCAGCGCCTGGCTCTGCCGCGTGCTGTCCTGCAGGTTCTGGTTCACCGCCTGCGACAGGTCGACGTAGGTGCGGTGCATGGCGGGATCGCCGAGCTGGCCCTGCACCGCGAACACGCCCTGGTTGTCCGGCCGCGCCAGCACGGTGTCGACCTGGCTCATGCCGGCCACCTTGGACTCGTAAGCCACCTGGCCAGCAGCGTTCTCGAGCTGGTTGCGGTCATTGAACAGCGGCGACAGGCCGCCTTGGCGGCGCTGGTCTTCCAGCGCTTCCAGCTTTTCCACGACCTGCTGGTAACGCGGGTTGTCGGCGTGGCCCGGGGTGGCCATGGTCGGTTCGGCCGCTGCGCGTTCCTGTTCGACCGCCTGCGCGTGCTGCTGGGTGGCTGCATCCAGCGCGCCCAGGGTGCCGCCGCCGGCCTTGCCGTCGACAGTCAGCTGGTGGTCCCGCTGGAACTGCTTGACCGCTTCCAGGGTGCCGGGGCCGAAATCGCCATCGGCTACCAGCGGCTTGCCGTCCTTGCCCAGGTAGCCCAGGTCCGACAGCTTCTGCTGCATGGCCTGCACCTCATCGCCCTTGCTGCCGTTGACCAGCACGCCGTTGCCGGCAGGCGTGCCGGGCGAACCGTGCGAGGGGGCATGGGTGGGAGTGATGCCGAGCTGGGTCATGGCCCGGTCGAAGCGCTCATCGCGGCTGGCCACGGCGCCCGGCGCCTGGATGCCGTACTTGGTGGCATCGACGAAGTTCTGCACGTCGCCGCGGGTCGGCGGATTGCCGGCCTGGATGGTGCCGCCCTGCAGCTTTTCCGCGTTGCCGGCCAGATAGTTGATGAACTGCGGGCCCATGCTGCCGAACTGGTTGTCGTAGTCGGCCATGGCCAGCTGCAGTTCCGGGTTGGCCGCGATGGCATCGGCGGCGGCCGGGTTGGTGGCACGCACCTTGGCGATGGCGTCGTCGACGCGCTCGATGGCGCTGTCCAGCTTGGCGTTGGTGAGCTCGTCCATCTTCGCCTGCGGAATGGCCTGCAGCTTGGCGTCGAGCGCCGCCAGCTGCTGGGTGCTGAGCCCACCCTGCTGCGACAGCAGTTCGATGTCACCGGCGGTAAAGCCGTTGTCGCGCAGGAAGCGCCGGGCCTGCGGGTTGCCGCCGACGTCGAACTGCACCAGCCCGAACGAGTAGGTGCTGGCGCCCTTCTGCGCGTATGCGAAGTGGTCCAGGTGGCGGGTATTGCCGCCCAGCTCGGTGTTGAGGAACAGCGTGGACAGCTGTTCGCGGGTAAGTGTGGAATCCGTTGCCATGGTCATGGTCCTTCAAAGAGGGAAAAAGAGCCGGGCGCGCCCGGCGGATCTCAGCCGGCGCAGTGCTGCTGGGTGAAGCCGAGCAGCTGGCGGGTGGCCTGGATGCCGTAGGCGGCCGGTGCCGGCTCCAGCGCGAACTGGCCCACCATCTGGTTGCTGCACAGCTGCACGTTGCGCTTGCCGGCGGTGGTTTCCTGCGTGCAGTTGGCCGCCAGCAGGGCGTTGGGGCCGCCGCCCATGTTGGTGGCGGCGCTGCAGCCCAGCAGCCGGCCTTCCTGACCGTTTTCGCCCAGCAGCGTGTTGAAGGCTGCCAGCTGGCTGTTGGGGTCGCGCAGGACCAGCGTGTCCACGCACTGCTTCTGGCCGTCGGGCGTTTCGCAGGCGTCCTGGTCGACCAGGCCGTCACGGGTGGCGGTCAGCACCTTGATGCGGTCGGCGAACACCTGCTGCAGGCACTGTGCGTCGCCGCACAGGTCGCGCGTGTGCTGGATCCAGCGCTGCTGCTCGGCCTGCAGCCTGGTCTGGCCTGCACTGTCCAGGGTGGCCTGTGCGGTGGCCAGGGCCTTGCCCAGGTCCGCGTCCAGGCCGGTCAGGGCCGGGTCCTTGCAGATCAGGGTCTGCGCCGGCGATGCGCCATCGGCACAGGCGGTGCTGCCTGCGGGGGCGGCAGCCGGGGCGGTGGCGCCCTTGCCGTCGGCACCGGCCGCTTCGCTGGCCGCCGCCGGGGCGGTGGCCTGGGCGTCGCTGGACGGCGGGGTGCAGGCGGCCAGCAGGGCCACCCAGCACAGGGTCATCAGGGGCTTCAGGGCCCGGGTCATACGTTCACTGCTGCGCTGCATGTCGATCCTTTGATGTCTGCGTCCTGGCGCATGGCCTGCGGGCGGCAGGCATGGGGCGAACCATGGAACGGGGGCGCCGTGGCGGCCGCACGGAGCGGGCTGGGCACTGGAACACCTGCGGCGGGGGCCGCAGGGGGGGAAAGCGTAGCAAGCGACTTCGTAGGGCTCTGTGACAGGGCGCGCGGAACACAAAACGGGCGCCCGAAGGCGCCCGTTCCGTGTGTATCCGTTGCGGGGGTCAGAGCCCTTTCCTGCGGAAAGGGATCCGACCCCGGCACGATCAGTAGCGGTAGTGGTCCGGCTTGAACGGGCCCTGCACCGGCACGCCGATGTAGTCGGCCTGTTCCTGGGTCAGGGTGGTCAGCTTCACGCCGATCTTTTCCAGGTGCAGGCGGGCCACTTCTTCGTCCAGGTGCTTGGGCAGCAGGTAGACCTTCTTCTCGTAGCTGTCCTTGTTGGCCCACAGGTCGATCTGGGCCAGGGTCTGGTTGGCGAACGAGTTGGACATGACGAAGCTCGGGTGGCCGGTGGCGCAGCCCAGGTTCACCAGGCGGCCTTCGGCCAGCAGGAAGATCGCATTGCCGTTGGGGAAGATGTACTTGTCCACCTGCGGCTTGATGTTCACGTGCTTCACGCCCGGGAACGCCACCAGCGCATCGACCTGGATTTCGTTGTCGAAGTGGCCGATGTTGCAGACGATGGCCTGGTCCTTCATCGCGCTCAGGTGCTCGATGCGGATGATGTCCTTGTTGCCGGTGGTGGTGACGTACAGGTCGGCACGGCCCAGGGTCGATTCGATGGTGTTGACTTCGTAGCCTTCCATCGCCGCCTGCAGGGCGCAGATCGGGTCGATCTCGGTGACGATCACGCGCGCACCGTAGGCACGCAGCGAGGCGGCGCAGCCCTTGCCCACGTCGCCGTAGCCGCAGACCACGGCAACCTTGCCGGCCAGCATCACGTCCATCGCGCGCTTCAGGCCGTCGGCCAGCGACTCGCGGCAGCCGTACAGGTTGTCGAACTTGCTCTTGGTGACCGAGTCGTTGACGTTGATCGCCGGGATCAGCAGGGTGCCGGCCTGGGCCAGCTGGTACAGGCGGTGCACGCCGGTGGTGGTCTCTTCGGAGACGCCCTTCCAGTCCTTCACCACGCGGCCCCAGTAACCCGGGCGCTCGGTGGCAACGCGCTTGAGCAGGTTCTTGATGACCTGTTCTTCGTGCGAGGACGAGGCGGTGTTGACCCAGTCGCTGCCGTTTTCCAGCTCGTAGCCCTTGTGGATCAGCAGGGTCACGTCACCGCCGTCGTCCACCACCAACTCCGGGCCGGTCAGGGTGCCGTCGGCCAGGGTGAAGGTCAGCGCGTCCAGGGTGCAGTCCCAGTACTCTTCCAGGGTTTCGCCCTTCCAGGCGAACACCGGGGTGCCGGTGGCGGCGATGGCCGCGGCGGCGTGGTCCTGGGTGGAGAAGATGTTGCACGAGGCCCAGCGCACGTCGGCGCCGATGTCCTTCAGGGTTTCGATCAGCACCGCGGTCTGGATGGTCATGTGCAGCGAACCGGTCACGCGCACGCCCTTCAGGGGCAGGCTGGTGGCGTGCTTGCGGCGGATCGACATCAGGCCCGGCATTTCGTGCTCGGCGATGTCCAGTTCCTTGCGGCCCCAGTCGGCCAGGGTGATGTCGCGGATCTTGTAGTCGCCTTCGGTGGAGAAGGTCTTGGCAACAGCGTTCATGCAGTAGCTCCGGTTGTGGACGAGCGGGTGCTCGCATCTAGCCGGGCGCCGTTGTTACAAAACCACCTTACCGAGCCTGGCCGGGCCTCATGGGTTCCGGTCGCAGCGCCCCTCGGCAGGGGAGAACGCCCAGTATATCGCGGCCCCCAACCATCGGCAGATGGGGGCCGTGGCGCTGCCTGTTAAGGTCGGGGTCTTCACGCACCGAAACAGGAAGAACGATGAGCAAGCACGCGCGCCGCCAGCGGCGCTGGACCGGTCTGGTCCTGTCGATGGCCCTGCTGACCGTAGCGCCGCTGGCCTGGTCGGCCGGTACCGCGCCGGCCGCCACCGCCCAGGCCGCCGCCGGCTACGAACTGCCGTCGGCCGCGCTGCAGGCGGTGGTGGACGCGCCGCGTGCGCCCACGCTGTCACTGTCGCCGCGCCGCGACGTGGCCGCGCTGATGCAGATGCCGTCGCTGCCGTCGATCCAGGTGGTGGCACAGCCGGAACTGAAGCTGGCCGGCGTGCGCATCAATCCGCGCACCTTCTCCGACAGCCGTTTCAGCTTCGGCCAGAAGCTGTGGCTGATGAACGTGGCCGATGGCAAGGAGCGGCAGATCAGTGGCCTGCCGGCACAGCTGTCGATTGCCGGTCTGGCCTGGTCGCCGGACCAGAAGTGGCTGGCCTTCAACCAGGTGGACGCGGCCAGCGGTGCCAACGAACTGTGGCTGGTGGACGTGGCCGCTGGCAGCGCCCGCCGCCTACAGGCCGGTCTGAACACGGTGTTTGGCGAGGGCTACCAGTGGCTGCCTGACAGCCGTGGGCTGATCGTCATGACCCGCGTGGCAGGCGCAGGTGATCCGCCGCCGGCCGACGGCGTGCCCACCGGCCCGGCCGTGCAGCAGACCGGCAAGAGCAGCGGCGTGGTGTCCATCCGCACCTACCAGGACCTGCTGAAGAACGAGGCCGACGCGCGCCTGTTCGACTACTACGCCAAGGCCCAGCCGATGCAGGTCGGCCTGGACGGGCAGACCCGCGCGCTGGGTGCGGCGGGCATCTATCTGGATTTCAGCGTATCGCCCGACGGCAACTACCTGCTCAGCCAGCGCGTGCAGCGTCCGTATTCCTATGTGGTGCCGGTAGGCAGCTTCCCACGCCGCATCGAAGTGCTGGACCGCAACGGCCAGCTGGCCCACACCGTGGCTATTCGGCCGCTGGTGGAAGGCCTGCCGACCGGCAACGATGCCGAAGTGACCGGCGTGCGTGACATCAGCTGGCGCGCCGACGCCGGCGCCACCCTGGTCTGGGCCGAGGCGCAGGACGGTGGCGATCCGAACCGCGAAGCGAAGGTGCGCGATGCGGTGTTCATGCAGGCCGCGCCGTTCGACAAGCCGCCGGTGACCCTGGCCCAGCTGGGCAGCCGTTTCGCCGGCATCACCTGGGGCCGCGGCGACCTGGCCCTGCTCAATGAGTCGTGGTGGAAGACCCGCAACAGCAAGACCTGGCGCATCGCCCCGGACGATGCTGCGCAGGCGCCGCAGCTGTTGTGGGACCGCGATGCGCAGGACCGCTACAACGATCCGGGCCGTGCCGGCGTGGTGCGCGATGTGAATGGTCGCGCACGCCTGCAGACCACCGCCGATGGCCGCAGCATCTTCCTGTACGGGCAGGGCGCTTCGCCGGAAGGTGACCGTCCGTTCGTGGACCGCTTCGATATCGAAAGCCGCCAGGCCACGCGCCTGTTCCATTCGCAGGCGCCGGCCTATTCGTTGCCGGTTGCGCTGCTGGACCAGGAAGGCACCTCGCTGCTGCTGACCCGCGAAAGCCCCGACGAGCCGGCCAACTACCAGGTGCAGTCGCTGGCCGATACCAGTGCCGCGCCGCGCGCGCTGACCCACTTCGCCCACCCGCTGCCGCAGCTGAAGGGCGTGCAGAAGGAGCAGATCCGCTACAAGCGTGCCGACGGCGTGGACCTGACCGCCACGCTGCTGCTGCCGCCGGGCTACGACCCCAAGCGCGATGGCCCGCGCCCGCTGCTGATGTGGGCCTACCCGGGTGAGTTCAAGAGTGCCGCCGCGGCCAGCCAGGTGACCGATTCGCCGTACCGCTTCAACGCGGTCAGCTACTGGGGCCCGCAGGCGTTCCTGGCCAAGGGCTACGTGGTGCTGGCCAGCCCGACCATGCCGATCATCGGCGAGGGCGACAAGGAACCCAACGACACCTACATCGAACAGCTGGTGGCCAACGCGCAGGCCGCGGTGGACGAGGTGGTGCGCCGTGGCGTGACCGATCGTGACCACATCGCCATCGGTGGCCATTCCTACGGTGCGTTCATGACCGCCAACCTGCTGGCCCATACGCGGCTGTTCAAGGCCGGCATCGCCCGCAGCGGCGCCTACAACCGCACGCTCACTCCGTTTGGTTTCCAGGCCGAGGAACGCAACTACTGGCAGGCGCAGGACGTCTACCAGAAGATGTCGCCGTTCAATTACGCCGGCGACATCAAGGACCCGATCCTGTTCATCCATGGCGTGGACGACAACAACTCTGGCACGTTCCCGATCCAGAGCGAGCGCATGTTCGCAGCGGTGAAGGGCCTGGGCGGCACCGCGCGGCTGGTGATGCTGCCCAACGAATCGCATGCCTACCGCGCACGCGAATCGATCATGACCATGCTGGCCGAAAGCGAGCGCTGGCTGGAACAGACCCTGGGCCCGGTGCCGCAGGGCAAGGCGAAGAAGAAGCGCTGAGGCGTGTGTGATGGCGGCCCCTGCAATGGGGGCCGCCGCGGGGGGGGGGGGGGGGGGGCCCCCCCCCCCCGGGGCCCCGCCGCGGGTAGAGTCGACCGTTGGTCGACTATCGCGCGCAGCGCGGGATTTCGGCAGTCGACCAACGGTCGACTCTACCCCGTCGGTATTTCCGCGATTGGTGTATCCGTAGCCGGACGATACGTGCAGATGAAACCATTTTCGCGCCGCAGCAACGGCGGCGAACTGGGGTAGGCTTGGCGACGGATCATGCCCAGAGGTTCGTGCGTCGCCGATGAACGAGTACCGCAGCAGCATCGAATTCGCTTCCCCCGATCTTCCGCTTCGCGATGATGTGCGCCGGCTGGGCGCACTGGTTGGCGATCTGCTGGTGGAACAAGTCTCCGCCGCGTTCCTCGATGATGTGGAGGATGTGCGCACCCGCGCCATCGCCCGCCGCGAAAACCAGGCGCCGCTGGCCGAACTGGCGCAGGGCCTGGCCGGGCGCACGCCGCAGCAGGCCGAAACCATGGTGCGTGCGTTCAGTACCTACTTCCAGGTGGTGAACATTGCCGAGCGCGTGCACCGCATCCGCCGCCGCCGCGATTACCAGCGTGCCGGTACCGCCGCGCCGCAGCCTGACGGTCTGCAGGACGCGCTGCAGCACCTGAAAGCGCAGGGCGTGAGCCTGGACGAACTGGCACAGTGGTTGCCGCGTATCGACATCGAACCGGTGTTCACCGCCCATCCCACCGAAGCGGTGCGCCGCGCGCTGCTGGAAAAGGAACAGTTGATGGTGGCCAGCCTGGTGGACAACCTGGATGGCCAGCGCACGCCCGGTGAAGCCGCCGCCGACGCCGCGCGCTTCCGCATGGCGCTGACCGCTTCATGGCAGACCACCGATTCATCGCCGGTGCGGCCCACCGTGGATGATGAACGCGAACACGTGGGTTTCTATCTGGTGCAGGTGCTGTACCGGGTGATCCCGGTGCTGTACGAATCGCTGCAGCAGGCGCTGCGCGATACCTATGGACAGGAACTGCCGCTGCCACGCCTGCTGCGCTTCGGCACCTGGGTAGGCGGCGACATGGACGGCAACCCCAACGTGGATGCCGGCACCATCCGCAACACCCTGGATGCGCAGCGCCAGGCGGTGCTGGGCCGTTACCAGAAGGAACTGCTGCAGCTGGCCAGCCTGCTCAGCCAGTCCACCGAGCGGGTGGGGGTGAGCGAGGCGCTGCAGGCGCGCGTGGCGCAGTACCAGCAGCAGTTGCCGCAGGTGCAGTCGCGGCCACGCCATGCCGACATGCCGTACCGTCTGCTCAACGACCGCATGCGTGCGCGCCTGCAGGCCACGCTGGACGATGCGCACGGTGCCTATGCCGGCCCGGATGAACTGATCGACGATCTGCAGCTGATCCTGGACAGCCTGCGTGGCAACCGCGGCGAGCATGCCGGTGGCTTTGCGGTGCAGCGACTGCTGTGGCGGGTGAAGACTTTTGGCTTCCATCTGGCGCGGCTGGACGTGCGCCAGGAATCGAGCGTGCATGCGCGCGCGCTGGCGGCGGTGCTGGGCGGTGAGGATGCATGGCAGGCGCTGGACGCGCTGGGCCGGGCACGGTTGCTGGGCCCGCACGCCAGCGGCGAAACACCGTTGCCGGCCGGCAGCGATGAAGGCAACGCGCGCCTGGATGCCGTGTTCGCGGCGCTGGCCGATGCCCGTACACGCCACGGTGCCGATGCCTTGGGCAGCTACATCATCTCCATGGCGCATGACCGCAGCGACGTGCTGGCGGTGCTGGCGCTGGCGCGGCGCGGCGGCCTGGTTGATGACGAGGGCGCGGTGCCACTGGATATCGCCCCGCTGTTTGAAACAGTGGACGATCTGAAGCGCGGTACTGCCACCCTGCGGGACCTGCTGGCCGACCCGGTGTATCGCGCACACCTGCGCGCACGGGGCGATGTGCAGATGGTGATGCTGGGCTATTCGGACAGCAGCAAGGACGGCGGCATCGCGGCATCGCGCTGGGGCCTGCAGCGTGCCCAGGTGGAACTGCTGGAAGTGGCCGCCGAGCAGTCCATCGGGCTGACCTTCTTCCACGGCCGTGGCGGCTCGATCAGCCGCGGCGGTGGCAAGACGACCCATGCGGTGGATGCTTCGCCGCGTGGCAGCATCGATGGCCGCCTGCGGGTGACCGAGCAGGGCGAGGTGATCCATCGCAAGTACGGCATCCGCGCGCTGGCCTTGCGCTCACTGGAGCAGTCCACCGGCGCGGTGCTGCGCGCCAGCCTGCGCCCGCGTGCGGCCGAGCCGCGCGAAGACGATTGGCGGCCGGTGATGGACCAGGTGGCTGCCGCCAGCAGTGAGGTCTATCGGGCATTCGTGGGCCAACCGCAGTTCATGGACTACTTCCGCACCGCCACGCCGATCGATGTGATCGAGCGGATGACGCTGGGCTCGCGGCCCTCGCGGCGGCTCGGCCAGGACGCAGCGCTGGGCAACCTGCGGGCGATTCCCTGGGTGTTCGCCTGGAGCCAGGCGCGGGCGGTCATTCCCGGCTGGTATGGCGTGGGCAGTGGCCTGCAGGCGGCTGTGGATGCCGGCCATGAGCAGACGCTGCGGGACATGGCGCGCGACTGGCCATTCTTCCGCACCTTCCTGGATGACATCGCCATGGTGTTGTCCAAGGGCGATATCACCATTGCCGAGCAGTTCTCGCTGCTGTCCGGCGATCTGCACGGGCGGTTCTTCCCGCAGGTGCAGCGCGAGCTTGAACTGACCCGGCACTGGCTGCTGGCGCTGCTGGGCCAGAAGACGCTGCTGGACCACGATGCGCGGCTGGCGCTGTCGATCCGCCTGCGCAACCCCTACGTGGATCCGATCAGCGTGCTGCAGGTCGACCTGCTGCAGCGCTGGCGGGCCAGCGGGCGCGAGGATGACGATCTGCTGCGCGCGCTGGTGGCGTGCGTGAACGGCGTTTCGCAGGGCGTGCAGAACACCGGTTGATCGTCTGCATCCGCCGGGTGTGGCCCGGCGCTACCGGCCCCGGCGGGTTCGGGGCTTGCCGCGCCCGCCTCAATCTTGCGGCGACGGCGGGTTAGCAACGGTAGAGTCGAACTTGCTCGACTGACGCAGAACACAGTCGAGCAAGCTCGACTCTACTCTGGAGAGGGCGGGTTCGATGCCAGCAGTTCCAGGTGCCGCTGTTCCATTTCCTGGCGCAGTTGGCGGCGGATGAGAGCAGCGGCGTGGCGGCGGCGCTCGTCGCTGTTCTCCAACTGCAGCGGCGGCACGGCGGTGGGCTTGCCGGCCTCGTCCACGGCCACCATGGTGAAGAAGCAGCTGTTGGCGTGGCGCACGCTGCGCTTGAGGATGTCCTCGGCCACCACCTTCACGCCGATTTCCATCGACGAGGTGCCGGTGTAGTTCACCGAGGCCAGGAAGGTGACCAGTTCACCCACCGCGATGGGCTGGCGGAACATCACCTGGTCCACCGACAGGGTAACCACGTAGCTGCCGGCGTAGCGGCTGGCGCAGGCGTAGGCCACCTGGTCGAGCAGGCGCAGGATCGCACCGCCGTGTACCTTGCCGGAAAAATTGGCCATGTCCGGCGACATCAACACGGTCATGGACAGCTGGTGGGATTTGAGTTCGGTCGACATGGCCTGATTGTATCGGGCATGGACCGCGTAGCGTCGAGCTTGCTCGACTGCCGATGCCAGGAGCAGTCGAGCAAGCTCGACTCTACAGAAAGCAGAAGGGCCGCTTGCGCGGCCCTTCTGCAAGGTCAGCCGACTAACAGTCGGCTCTACCCGTCGGCTCTACCGGCCGGCTTTACTTCAGCTTGGCGTCGGCGCGCAGGGCGGCGGCGCGGTCGGTCTTCTCCCAGGAGAAGGCCGTGGCGTTGACGGTCTCGCCTTCGCCGTTGAGGTAGCTGAACTCCTTCGGCTTGCGGCCGAAGTGGCCGTAGGCCGCGGTCTGCTGGTACATCGGGTGGATCAGGTCCAGCATCTTGATGATGCCGTACGGGCGCAGGTCGAAGTGCTTGCGGATCAGCTTCTCGATCTTGTCGTCGCTGATCTTGCCGGTGCCGAAGGTGGTGACCGAAATCGAGGTCGGCTCAGCCACGCCGATGGCGTAGGAGACCTGCACTTCGCAACGGTCGGCCAGGCCGGCGGCAACCACGTTCTTGGCGACGTAGCGGGCCGCGTAGGCAGCCGAACGGTCGACCTTGGACGGATCCTTGCCGGAGAACGCGCCACCACCGTGACGGGCCCAGCCGCCGTAGGTGTCGACGATGATCTTGCGGCCGGTCAGGCCGCAGTCGCCCACCGGGCCACCGATCTCGAACTTGCCGGTCGGGTTGATGTGGAACTTGGTGCCCTTGTGCAGCCACTTGGCCGGCAGCACCGGCTTGATGATCTCTTCGCGGACGGCCTCGATCAGGTCCTTCTGCTTGATGCCCGGGGCATGCTGGGTCGACAGCACGACCGCATCGATGGCCGAGACTTCGCCGTTTTCATAGCGCAGGGTGACCTGGCTCTTGGCATCCGGGCGCAGCCAGGACAGCGGCGAGTTGCGCTTCTTGCGGATCTTGGCCTGCTGTTCCACCAGGCGGTGCGACAGGTGGATGGCCGCCGGCATGTAGCTGTCGGTTTCGTTGGTGGCGTAGCCGAACATCAGGCCCTGGTCGCCAGCGCCCATTTCTTCGGGCTTCTTGCGGTCCACGCCCTGGGCGATGTGCGGCGACTGCTTGCCGATCAGGTTCAGCACGCCGCAGGTGGCGCCGTCGAAGCCGACGTCCGAGCTGTCATAGCCGATGTCCGTGATGACCTTGCGGGTCAGCGCTTCCAGGTCGATCCACGCGCTGGTGGTGATTTCACCGGCGACGATGGCAACACCGGTCTTGACCATGGTTTCGCAGGCCACGCGGGCGCGCTGGTCCTGGGTCAGGATCGCGTCCAGCACCGCATCGGAGATCTGGTCGGCAACCTTGTCCGGATGGCCTTCGGAGACCGACTCGGAGGTGAAGAGATAGCTGGACATCAGGCGGTATATCCCTTGATTCGGATGGAAAGATGGGCGCGCATGATACACGGGGTGCGCCGCCTGTGCATTGTGAACCCAGACAGGTTGCCGGTGGTTAAGGCGGTGTGCCCGTCTTCACGGGCCCTGCGGGGCGCAAGTGCCTGATGTTGCAGGGCCAGTGTTCCATCTGCGTGACCATTGGCGGGCCGCTCTGGCGGGGGGATGCGCGGGGCGGGGCCGTCATTTTTCTGCCGCCAAACCGCCATCTGCCTGCCTTGGCCGGGGCGCAGGCTCTGCGCCAATCCGGCCGCCGGGCACCCGCGAGCACGCCATGCAGGAACTGCAGCAGCGCCTCCAGCAACGCTTCCCCGAATGGTTCCATGGCCGCCGGGGGCAGCTTGCCCGGCCCCTGCTGCGCGGTATCGGTCGCTGGTCGCGGCTGGACCGCATCGAGGCCTTCCTGCAGCGCAGCCAGGGCCTGCGTGGCTTCGACTTCGTCGCCGCCAGCCTGGATTTCCTGGGCAGCCCCTACCAGCTGGAAGCCGGCGCGCTGGATCGCATTCCGGCGCAGGGGCGGCTGCTGGTCGTGGCCAACCACCCGTCCGGGGCGCTGGACGCGCTAGCCCTGCTGGATGCGGTGGGCCGGGTGCGGCGCGATGTCCGCATCGTGGCCAACGACCTGCTGGGCGCGCTGGCGCCGCTGCAGGAGCTGCTGCTGCCGGTGCGCATGCTGGGCGGCAAGGTGCAGCGCGCCAGTCTGCTGGCGGTGGAACAGGCGCTGGGCGCCGAACAGTGTGTGATCGTGTTCCCCGCCGGTGAAGTGTCGCGGCTGTCGGTGCATGGCATCCGCGATGGGCGCTGGCAGCGTGGCTTCGTCCGTTTCGCCCGCGCATCGTCGGCGCCGGTGCTGCCGGTGCGGGTGCAGGCGCGCAATTCACTGCTGTTCTACAGCGCCTCGGCCTTGTTCAAGCCGGCCGGCACCGCCTTGCTGGCGCGCGAGATGTTCGCCCGCCGCGGACGCCCATTGCGGCTGCAGATCGGCCAGCCGATGCAGCTCGCCCACGGTGATGCCAGCGCCCAGCTGCTGGCCGTGCGGCGCGCGCTGTATGCACTGCGCTGCAGCGACGCGGCCGCGCCGGCGCAGGAACCGCTGGCCGCGCCGCTGCCGCCGGCCGAGGTGGCCCGGGCCGTGGCGACGGCCCAGCTGCTGGGCCAGACCGGTGACGGCAAGCAGATCCTGCTGGCGCGCTGCGCAGCGGGTTGCCCGCTGCTGCTGGAACTGGGGCGCCTGCGCGAACTGACCTTCCGCCGCGTGGGCGAGGGCACCGGTCGCGCGCGTGATCTGGACGCGTTCGACCTGGACTACCAGCACATCGTGATCTGGGATGCGGTGGCGCAGCGCATCGCCGGTGCCTACCGCATCATGCGCGGGGCCCAGGCGCTGGCCCGTCGCGGTCTGGGCGGCCTCTACAGCGCTTCGCTGTTCCGCTATTCCGACGATGCCATTCCACGCATCGCCGAAGGGCTGGAGCTGGGCCGCAGCTTCGTGGTGCCCGAGTACTGGGGCAGCCGCAGCCTGGATTATCTGTGGCAGGGCATTGGTGCCTACCTGCAGTGCCAGCCGGGAATCCGCTACCTGTTCGGCGCGGTGTCCATCAGTGCGGCATTGCCGCGCGATGCACGCGAGCAGCTGGTGGCCTACTACCAGCGCTACCACGGTGGCGCGCAGGGTCTTGTCGAATCGCATCGTCCGTTCCAGTATTTCGCCGCACCGCCCAGCTACGGTGAACTGGACGCAGCTGCAGCCTTCGACGTGCTGAAGGCCAACCTGGCCGCGCTGGGAACGGCGGTGCCGACGTTGTACCGGCAATACACCGAGCTGTGCGAACCCGGTGGTGCCCGCTTCCTGGCCTTCGGCGTCGATCCGGATTTCAGCGATTCCATCGACGGCTTGATCGAGGTGGACCTGCAGGCGATCCGGCCGCACAAGCGCAAGCGCTACCTGCGCGATGCCGGGGTGGTGGCATGAGCGGGGTGGCGCCGCTGCCGCCGCGCCATCGGGCCGTGTTCGTGTCTGACGTGCACCTGGGCTCGCCGCATTGCCACGCCGCAGAACTTGCGCGCTTCCTGGGCCGGTTGCGCTGCGAGAAGCTGTATCTGGTGGGCGACATCATCGACCTGTGGTGGATGGCTCACCGCAGCGCGCGCTGGCGGCAGTCACACAGCGATGTGGTGCAGGCATTGCACGCGCTGCGCAGGGCAGGCACCGACATCATCTACATTCCGGGCAACCACGATGCCACGCTGCGCCAGGTCTGCGGCATGATGCTGCCGGCCATGCAGGTGCGCCGGCGTGCCATCCATGTGACCGCGGACGGCCGTCGCCTGCTGGTGGTGCACGGTGACGACTACGACGGCGTGACCCACTTCGGCGGCCTGCAGGAGCGCTTCGGTGATTGGCTGTACTACCGCATCCTGACCGGCAACCGCCTGTTCAACGCGGTACGTCGCCCGTTGGGACTGCGTTACTGGTCGTTGTCCGAGTTCCTGAAGCGGCGCAGCAGTGCCGCCGAGCGCTACATCCAGCGCTTCGTGCAGGCCGGCCTGGACGACGTGCGCCGGCGGGGGCTGGACGGGATTGTCTGCGGGCACATCCATCGCGCGGCGCTGATCGAACGCGATGGCCTGGTCTATGCCAACGATGGTGACTGGGTGGAAAGCCTGAGTGCGCTGGCCGAAGACCATGACGGCGCCTTGCGCCTGCTCGACCACACCGGCCGGACCCTGGTCGAGCTGCCAGGCGCACGCATTCGACAGGCCGCCTGATGCCGCGCGAGGGGTAGAGTCGACTGTCAGTCGACTGCTCTTCCGTCACATCGCGAAAATCCCGCGCTGCGCGCGATAGTCGACTGACAGTCGACTCTACCGCCGTTCCGCCGTTCCGCCGTACGTCGACCCTGCGCGCGCCTTCGCGCTAGCATCGCGACATGGACTCATTGACCCAGATCGTACTTGGTGGCGCGGTAGCTGCTGCCATCGCGCCGCCCGGCCATCGCCGCGCGGCCCTGTCGGCTGGCGCGGCGCTGGGCACTCTGCCGGACCTGGACGCGCTCTGGCTTGGCTTCACCGCCAGCGACCCGGTGGCGAACATGGTCGAGCACCGCAGCTTCAGCCACTCGCTGCTGGTGCTGCCCTGGGTGGCCGCCGCGATCTGGTGGCTGTTCAAACGCTTCGGCCATGGGCGCGTGGCAGAGTCGCCAGTGCGCTGGTTCTGGGCCATCCAGCTGGCGCTGGTGACCCATCCGCTGCTGGATGCGTTCACTGTCTACGGCACGCAGTTGTGGTGGCCGCTGCAGCCGCATCCTGCGATGGGCTCCAGTGTCTTCATCATCGATCCGGCCTACACGGTGTGGCTGCTGCTGGGCTGCGTGCTGGCCTGGTTCGGTCGCGCGCGGCCGTGGGCCGGCAAGGTGCTGGGCGTGGCGCTGCTGGTCAGCAATGCTTACCTGGGCTGGGGGCTGGTGGCCAAGGCGCAGGTGGACAAGGCCGCGCAGCAGAGCCTGGCCGCGATGGGCCTGGGCGACGCGCCGCGCTTCTCGGTGCCGATGCCGTTCAACACCCTGCTGTGGCGGGTAGTGGCGATGACGCCCAATGGCTACGTCGTGGGCGACCGTTCGTTGTTGGCCGACAGCGGCCCAATGCAGTTCGAAGGGCATGCCTCGAACGTGCAGGCGCTGCGCCAGGCCGCACACCTGCCTGCGGTGCAGCGCCTGCAGTGGTTCAATCGCGGTTTCATGCGCGCGCAGGTGGTGGATGGCACGCTGGTGCTGAGCGATCTGCGCATGGGCCTGGAGCCGGACTACACCTTCAACTTCGCCGTGGCCCGCCAGGCCGACGGACAGTGGCAGCCGATCGTGCCCGAGCAGCGCCGCACCGATTACAGCAGCCCGCAGGCGCGGGCCGCGATGAAGAGTCGGTTGGCAGTGATGTGGCAGCGCATCTGGCACACCCCGTAGATCCACGCCATGCGTGGATGGGTTCTCAATACACTGTGGCGCGGCCCTGCACGAACGAATAGAAGAACACCGCGTTGGGATCGTTCTGCACCAGCCGGAACTCGCGGCGCATGCCTTCCACGGTCTCCTCATCCACCGCACCGGCCTGCAGCAGCTGGTCGGCCGCCGACAGCAGCAGCTGTTCCCAGAACGCGATCATGGTCTTGCGGCGCGCCGGTTCGCGGTTGTCCAGGTGGATGGTCTTGATTTCGGTATGCACGTCGCGGAAGCCGCCGGCCAGCAGCAGGTTGCCCAGCTTGGCGCCGACGAACGGGTCGCCGCCGTGGTCGTACTGGAAGTCGTTGAAGGCCATCCAGTAACGCCAGATGTGCGGCGAATACGGATCGAGCAGGAACGAGGCATTCATCACTTCGGTGATGTACACCGGCGAACCCGGCGCCAGCACGCGGCGGACTTCGCTCAGTACGCGGGCCGGCGAAGGCACGTGCTCCAGCACCCAGCACAGGAAGGCCGAATCGAAGCTGCGCGCCTCGAACGGCAGTTCACCGGCATCGGCCTGCTGCAGGGTGTAGCGGTCGCTGCACCAGGGCGTGCGCGCCAGGTTCTCGCGCGCCGTGGCCAGCTGGGCCTCGCTCAGGTCCACGCCGGTCACGTGCAGGTCGGGGAAACGGCGCAGCAGGATCTCGGTCTGCGCGCCCACGCCGCTGCCCACTTCCAGCAGGCGGCGGGCGCCGCTGTAGTCGATCTGGCCGAAGATGCTTGATTCCAGCAGGCGTGCCTGGGTCATCAGGCGCTGCTGTTCGGTGCCGGAAAAACCGTGCAGATAGGTGGGGGAGGAGATCGGCGGGGTCATGGCGGGCTCGTGTGGCGGTCGAGTTTGCTTGGGAGCGTCGAGCTTGCTCGATGCAGGGCGCGTAGAGTCGAGCTTGCTCGACTATTTTGATAATCAGTCGAGCAAGCTCGACTCTACCAATGCGGTGGTCGAGCAAGCTCGACTCTACAAGTGCGGGCGTCGAGCATGCTCGACGTTGCGAATGGGCTGGCGGTCAGGCGGCTGTGGGCATGGCCGGCTCCCCGGCGATCAGGCGGTCGAAATACTCGGCCGTCAGTGCGATCTGGCTGGCCGGATCTTCGGCGCGGTTCACCACGGCGCGGAAGGCGGCGTTTTCCGGGCGGTCCTTGGCGTACCAGCCCAGGTGCTTGCGGGCGATGCGCACGCCCTGCGGTTCACCGTAGAACGCGTGCAGTGCATGCAGATGGCCCAGCAGGATGTCGCGCACTTCGGCCAGCGACGGCGGCGGCAGTTCCTGGCCTGTGGCCAGATAGTGCGCCACTTCGCGGAAGATCCACGGCCGGCCCTGCGCGGAACGGCCGATCATCACCGCGTCCACCCCGGTCTGCTGCAACACCTGCGCGGCCTTCTGCGGCGAATCGATATCACCATTGGCGATGACCGGAATGCGCAGCGCGGCCTTGATCTCGGCAATGGTGCTGTATTCGGCCTGGCCGGTGTAATGCTGGTCGCGGGTGCGGCCATGCACCGCCAGCGCGGCAATGCCACTGTCCTCGGCAATGCGCGCAATCAGCGGACCATTGCGGTGGTCGCAGTCCCAGCCGGTGCGGATCTTCAGCGTGACCGGCACCGGCACCGCGTTCACCACCGCCTCCAGGATGCGGGCTACCAGCGCCTCGTCGCGCATCAGCGCGGAACCGGCCCAGGCATTGCACACCTTCTTGGCCGGGCAGCCCATGTTGATGTCGATGATCTGCGCGCCGTGGTCGACGTTGTAGCGGGCCGCCTCGGCCAGCTGCTGCGGTTCGGTGCCGGCAATCTGCACGCTGATGGGGGCCGGCTCGCCGTCATGGTCCATGCGGTGGATCGACTTGCGCGTGTTCCAGAAGCGCGGGTCGCTGATGGTCATTTCCGAGGCGGCCAGACCCGCACCCAGCCGTTTGCACAGCAGGCGGAACGGTTTGTCGGTGACGCCGGCCATGGGCGCCAGCACGACGTTGGGGGCAATGGTGTACGGGCCGATCTGCATGTGCCCATTGTAGGGCGCGGGCGGGGCGAAGGCCCGCTGCCAGGGGCGCCCATTCAGGCCGATCCGGACCGAGGTCATGCCGCACCGGAATCAGCAGATGCTTGACGGTTGCTTCCACCGCCCCAAGGGCTGGGCCATGGTGGGCGGCTGGGTCAGGCGCTAACGCCCATCCTCGCATGGCGTGGATCTACTGCCCCTACAGTCCGGTCATGGTGGGCGGCGGGACACAAAAAACCCCGGGCATTCGCACGCCCGGGGTTCTCATTCACGCAGGGCGTGGATTTACACGTCAGCCGGGGTGAAGCGCGGCATGGCCGCGGCCGCGCCTTCCTTTTCGGTGGAACGGCCGGCGAACTGGTTGGCGAAACGCACGTGGCGCGCGAACGGGGCGTCCGGCACCTGGGCGATCGAGGCGGCCAGTGCGCCGTTGAACGCGTCACCGGCACCGGTGGTGTCGATCGCCTGCACCTGTTCGGCACCCACGCGGTAGTAGGGCTGGGTATCGCCGCGCAGCTGCTCGTCGGCATGCGACACGAACACACCCACCGCACCCAGGGTGACCACCACGGTGCCGTTGCCCACCAGCTTGCGGCACAGCGCATGCAGGCTGGCGCCGTCCAGTGCGGCCACATCGTCGGCGTCCACGCGCTCGCCTACGTGGCGGCCGAGCAGGGCGGCGAACTCGGTCTCGTTCGGGGTGATCACATCGGCCAGCTTCAGCAGGCCGATGCTCGAGGGGGCGTCCGCCGGGGCCGCGTTGAGCACGGTGGTCACACCGGCTTCGCGGGCCGCAGCCAGCGCCGCTTCGATGGTCTGCACCGGCGATTCCAGCTGCACCAGCACCACCTTGGCGCCGGCCAGCAGGGCCTGTTGCTGCTGCAGGAAGTCGGTGCTCAGGGCGGCATTGGCGCCGGGGCCGATCACGATGGTGTTGCGGCCACGGGCATCCACGTAGATACCGGCGGTGCCGGTCGGCTCGGCGCTGGCCTCGGCGATCAGGGCAAAGCCGTCCTGCGCGGCCAGGTCACGGGCCATGGCGCCACCGGCGTCGTCGCCCAGCGCGCACAGGAAGTGCGTGTCGGCACCGGCACGGCTGGCGGCAACCGCCTGGTTGAAGCCCTTGCCACCGGGGCCGGTGCTGTAACGGCCGGCAATGGTCGCACCCGGTGCCGGCAGTGCTTCGCACCGCCACACGTGATCGACATTGAAGGAACCGACGACAACGACACTGCTGCTCATAGGGAATCTTTTCTCAAACAGGGGTTCAGCTGAAATGGGTCAGCACGCCGGCGATGGTGGCCGTCATGAAGGTAGCGATGGTACCGCCCAGCACCGCGCGCAGGCCGAACTTGGCCAGGTCGTGGCGACGTTCCGGGGCCAGGCCACCGATGCCACCGATCTGGATGGCGATCGAGCTGAAGTTGGCAAAGCCACACAGCGCATAGGTCGCGATGAGGCGGCCTTCGTCGGACAGGCTCACGCCTGCCACCTGGCCGTTCACGATCTGCGACAGCTCGGTGTAGGCGACGAACTCGTTGATCACGACTTTCTGGCCGATCAGCGAGCCCACCGTGGTGGCGTCGGCCCACGGGGTGCCGATCACCCAGGCGATCGGCGCCAGCACGTAGCCGAAGATGGTGGACAGGTTGGTCGGCTTGCCAATGGCAGCAGCCAGGCCGGTCACATCACCGATCCAGGTCAGCGGGGCGTTCAGCAGGGCGATCAGGGCGATGAAGGCCAGCAGCATGGCGCCGATGTTCAGGGCCAGCTTCAGGCCATCGCCGGCGCCGGCAGCGGCGGCGTCGATGATGTTGCTGGAGGTCTTCTCCACTTCCATCTTCACCGTACCGCGGGTCAGCGGGGTGCCGGTTTCCGGAATCAGCAGCTTGGCCACCACCAGGGTTGCCGGGGCGGCCATGATGCTGGCAGCCAGCAGGTGCTTGGCGTAGAACGCCTGCTGCACCGGGTCGCCACCGCCCAGCATGCCCACGTAGGCCGCCAGCACGCCGCCGGCGATGTGGGCCATGCCGCCGATCATCATGGTCAGCAGTTCGGACTGGGTCATCTTCGGAATGTACGGGCGCACGGTCAGCGGCGCCTCGGTCTGGCCGATGAAGACGCTGGCGCAGACACTGGTGGTTTCCGCGCCGGACACGCGCATCACCTTGGTGATCGACCAGGCCATCACGCGCACGATGCCCTGCATGATGTTCAGGTGGTACATCACGCCCATCAGCGCCGAGAAGAAGATGATGGTCGGCAGCACCTGGAAGGCGAAGATGAAGCCGTAATTCTTGGTGTCCATCAACGAGCCGAAGATGAAGCCCGAGCCTTCGTTGACGAAGCTCAGCACCTTCACGAAGCCCTTGCCCAGGGCATCGAACACGTCACGGCCGCCCGGCACCAGGATCACCAGCGCCGCGAACGCGATCTGCAGGGTGATACCGGTGACGACCAGTTTCCAGTCCACCGCGCGCTTGTTGTTGGAAAACAGCCAGGTGATGCCGATCAGCACCGCCAACCCGAACAGGCCGAAGCCGATCCTGCCCAAACCTTCGACCATGTGGTGACTCCCCTGGGGCGTCGCGAAAAACGGGAAGCCTAGTGCAGGGCAGGGGCCGGAGCAAGGAAAAGCCGCCTGCCGGTTCCCATCGGCACCGAACAAGCCAGCAACGGCAAGGGCTTGGCGGTTGCCGGGACAGGTAGAATGGGGGCTCGATCCCGGCCCGGATGCGGGCCTGCAGCAGGAGATTGTCATGCTCTACCGTCGCCTGGGCTCCACCGGCCTGCCGATTTCCGCCCTGTCCTTCGGCGCCTGGGTGACCTTCGGCGACCAGGTCGCCCGGGACGAGTCGCGCAACCTGGTGGCCGCCGCCTGGGACCATGGCATCAACTTCTTCGACAACGCCGAGGGCTATGCCAACGGCCGCGCCGAGCAGGTGATGGGCGACGTGATTGCCGATCTGCGGCTGCCGCGCGACGGCTACTGCGTGTCCAGCAAGGTGTTCTTCGGCAGTGCCAAGGACCCGCGGCCGACCCAGCGCGGCCTGTCGCGCAAGCATGTGACCGACGCCTGCCACGCCGCGCTCAAGCGCCTGCGGGTGGACTATCTGGACCTTTATTACTGCCACCGCCCGGATCCGGACGCGCCCATCGCCGAGACCGTGCATGCCATGGACACCTTGGTGCGGCAGGGCAAGGTGCTTTACTGGGGCACGTCGGAATGGTCGGCCGCGCAGATCCAGCAGGCGCTGGAAGTGGCCGCGCGGCACAACCTGCAGGGCCCGTCGATGGAACAGCCGCAGTACAACCTGCTGCACCGCGAGCGGGTGGAAGTGGAATACGCCCCGCTGTATGAAGCGCCGGGCCTGGGCACGACCATCTTCTCGCCGCTGGCGTCGGGGCTGTTGAGCGGCAAGTACGACGATGGCATTCCCGCCGACGCGCGCCTGGGCCGTGACGGCATGGGCTGGCTGCACGACCTGGTGCTGGGCGACAACGCTGCCGCGCGCCTGGCCCAGGTTCGCCGCTTCAGCCAGGTCGCCCGCGAGCTGGGGCATCCCCCGGCCAGCCTGGCCATCGCCTGGTGCCTGCGCAACCCGAATGTGTCCAGCGTGATCCTCGGCGCCAGCCGCGTGCCGCAGCTGCTGCAGAACCTGCAGGCGCTGGACGTGCTGGCGCAGATGGACGAGGCCGGCTGGGCACGGGTGGAAGCCGCGTTCGTCTGACGCCTGGGTGGCGCCGGCCCCGCGCGCCACGCCTTTCGTAGAGTCGAGCTTGCTCGACTGCTCCTTCGTTTGCCCTTCGTAGAGTCGAGCTTGCTCGACTGCTCCTGAGCAAGAGCAGTCGAGCAAGCTCGACTCTACCTTATCAATAGTCGCCATCTATTGAATCTAAAAATTCGATAGATAATCTCATCGTCCGAATTGAGAATGGTTGTTGATTGTCAACTGAGAATCATTATCATCTGTCGCGTCCCTCGCACGAGTCCAGACGCTCATGAATGCTCAACCTGTACTGCTGCGCCCCGAAACGCTGACCCTCCGTGACCGCCCGGTGCGTGCCGTTCCGGCCGAAGAGGTCATCGACAGCGAAGCCCTGCTCAAGGGCCGTCGTGAAATCCTGATCCAGCACGGCGACCGTTTCTATCGGCTGCGCCACACCAGCAACGACAAGCTGATCCTGACCAAGTAACGCGGCCCGGTCGCCCGCATCCCTCCCACCTGCCGGCCCGCCGGCAGGGTGGGCGACCCGTCCGCTCCCGCTCTCTCCCCCTCGGCTGTCCGTGCACGTTCTGCGTGCCGGTGGCCGGGGGTTCCCCCTGTGTGCCCGAAGACCCAAGACCGATGACCCGCCAGACCGCCCTGTCGATCGCCCTGTGGATGGCCCTGCCGCTGTCCGCCCATGCCGCCGCCGAAGCCGATGCCGCGCCCGACGCGCGCGAATTTGACCGCGTGCAGGTCACCGCCACGCGCACCGAACGCGCCGTGAGCGATGTGGCCGCCACGGTGGATGTGATCGACCGCGAACAGATGGACCGCCACCTGGTGCAGGACATCCAGGACCTGATCCGCTACGAGCCGGGTCTGTCGGCCAGCCGCAGCGCCACCAGGTTCGGCCTGGGCAGCATCCGCATCCGTGGCCTGGACGGCAACCGCGTGCGCATCCAGACCGATGGCATCGCCATGCCGACCAGCTTCAGCATCGGCTCGTTCTCCAACGCCAACCGCAACTTCACCGATCTGGACACGCTCAAGCGCGTGGAGATCGTGCGCGGCCCGGCCAGTTCGCTGTATGGGTCCGATGCGCTGGGTGGCGTGGTGGCCTTCGTCACCAAGGACCCCACCGATTACCTGAAGGATGGCAAGGACAGCTACGTTGGCCTGAAGTTCGGCTACGACGGTGAATGGCAGGGCCTGCTGGGTGGCATCACCACCGCCTTCGGTGGCGACCGCTGGAGCGGCATGGTCAACATCAACCACCGCCAGGGCCAGGAAACCGACAACCAGGGCGACGTGCGCAGCCGCAACAACACCCGTACCGCGGCCAACCCGCAGGATCGCGACGGTCGCAGCGGCCTGGCCAAGCTGGTGTTCGCGCCCAGCGCGGACCAGCGCTTCCGCCTGACCGTGGAAGGCAACGAGGACAGCACCGATACCGATGTGCTGTCGCTGATCGACCGCACCACCACCACCGGCATGAAGGCGCACGACACCCAGGAACGCACCCGCGTGTCCTTCGCCCATGAAATGGATGCGCTGGACAAGGCCTTCGCCGACAGCCTGCACTGGCAGGTCTACAGCCAGCACAGCGAAACCACCCAGGTTACCGACGAAGACCGTGCCAACCGCACCCGTCGCCACCGCGAGTTCAACTTCGACCAGCAGGTGTACGGCCTGCAGGCGCAGTTCAACAAGGCCTTCAGCACCGGCAACGTGGAACACGCACTGACCTATGGCTTCGAAGGCGCGCGCACCGAGATCCGGCAGAAGCGTGATGGCTACCAGGTGCTGGCCAATGGCCAGGTGACCAGCACGCTGCTGCCCGATGTGTTCCCGGTGCGCGATTTCCCGATCAGCAAGACCACCGAACTGGGCCTGTATGCACAGGACGAAATGCGCATGGCCGGCGGCAAGCTGTCGCTCGTGCCGGGCGTACGCGTGGACCGTTACGAGCTGAAGCCGGCCGTGGATTCGATCTTCGCCCAGGATAACCCCGGCGTTGCCGTCACCAAGCTGGAAAAGACCAGCGTCTCCCCCAAGCTGGGCATGGTCTATCGCTTCAGCGACGCCTGGTCGCTGTTTGCCGGCTACTCGCGCGGCTTCCGCTCGCCGCCGTACAACGACGTCAACCTGGGCTTCACCAACTTCGCCTTCGGCTACACCGCCATTCCCAACCCGGATCTGAAGCCGGAAACCAGCGATGGCGTGGAACTGGGCCTGCGTTTCCTGTCGCCGGCGGCGTACGTCAGCCTGAGTGGCTACTACAACGACTACAAGGATTTCATCGAGTCGCAGTCGCTGGTCGGCACCAACGCGCAGGGCCTGATGGTGTTCCAGTCGCGCAACATCGCCGATGCGCGCATCTACGGCGCCGAACTGAAGGCCGGCGTGGATTTCGGCCAGATCAGCCCCGCGCTGCAGGGCTGGGCGCTGCGCAGCGCGGTGGCCTGGTCGCGCGGTGACAACAAGACCGAAGACACCCCGCTGGATTCGGTGGACCCGATGCGCGGCACGGTCGGCCTGATGTACGACACCGATACCTGGGGCGTCGAGCTGGCCGGCACCTTCGTCAAGCGCAAGGACCGGGTCGCCTCGGCCACGGTCTACCGCCCGGCCGGCTACGGCGTGGCCGACCTGATGGCGCACTGGAACTTCGCTCCGGGCGCCACCTTCAACGTGGGCGTGTTCAACCTGGGTGACAAGCGCTACATCGACTGGTCCAACGTTGGCTCGACCCTGTCGGCCAGCAGCAGCGTGCTGGACCGCTATACCAGCCCCGGCCGCACGCTGTCGGCCAGCCTTGCCGTTTCCTGGTGAATCCCATGAGCCGAGCCCTGTCTGCACGTCGTCTGTCGTCGTCCCTGCCGCGGGTGCCGCTGCAGGTCTGGCCCACGCCGGCGCAGCTGGCCGCGCTCGGCACCGTGTTGTGCCTGTACCACGCCGATGGCAGCGAGATCGGCGGCTGGCGCCAGGCGGTTTCGGTGCACGCCTGCCAGGGCGTGGACAGCGAAGGCCTGCGCGAAAGCCTGTGTTTCCTCGATGCCCGCGGCCGTTGCGTATGGCGCCTGCACCTGCTGCCGGACAGTGATTTCCTGGCTTGGGACCGGCTGGTGGCCGCGTTGCCGTCGGCGCCGCCGCGCGATGCCGATGGCAGCGTGGGCGAACGGCTGTGGCGGCGCCTGGCAGGCCACCTGGGCGGGCAGCGTTGGCGCCTGTGCGCACTGCGCCTGCATGCGGCCGAAGAGGGCCGCACACTGGCCGCCAGCCTGTCCACGCTGTCCTCGCTGGGGGCGGCCACCGCGCGCCGTATCGCCCGCCTGGAAGGCGCAGAGGGCGAACTGGCCATCGATGACTGCTGCTGTGCCGACGCCGCGCGCCGCCCGGCCCCGCGCGCGCCCGACGATCTGCCGCTGGTGCGCCTGTAGGCGCGCGCCCGCTGCAACGCTCCTGATGGAACGACTACCGGCCACGGATGGCCTTTCCAAGAACCGTAGAGCCAAGGACATTCGATGAAGTTGCAGACAGCCAGTGCGATGCTGCTGCTCGCCGCCACCGGCGCAGCCCACGCCCAGCCCTCCGACATCGCCCGCGACCATGCCAGCATCCTGGCCATGCAGGGCGAATACACCGTGGATTTCGCCTTCGACGAAACCGTACTGCTGAAGCCGGGCTACGAACGCGCGCCGGCCATGCGCAGCGGCGGCAACGAAGTGGTGGTGGTGGTGGAAGACAGCCCGAAGCGTGTGGTGCTGCAGCACCTGCTGCTGGATGAAAAGAGCGGCCATGTGACCAAGCACTGGCGGCAGGACTGGGTGTACGAGGCGCCGAACCGTTTCGAGTTCAGCGCCGACCAGACCTGGCAGGTGCGTTCCATCGCGGCCGCGCAGAACCAGGGCGCCTGGACCCAGTGTGTGTACGAAGTGAGCGATGCCCCGCGCTACTGCGGCACGGGGCGCTGGAGCTATGACAACAACGTGGCGACCTGGACCAGCGATCTGAGCTGGCGCCCGTTGCCGCGCCGTGAGTACACCAAGCGCAGCGACTACAACGCGCTGGCGGTGATCAACCGCCACACGCTGACCCCGAACGGCTGGACCCACGAGCAGTTCAACACCAAGGTGCAGCGCAACGCCGATGGCAGCCAGGTGGAAATCGCCCGCGAGTTCGGCTTCAACGACTACATCAAGACCACCGATGTCGATTTCACCCCGGCCCGCGATTACTGGAAGGCCACTGCCGGTTACTGGGGCAAGGTGCGCCAGCGCTGGGACGGCTTCCTCGGCCAGGCCCCGGGCGTGCACCTGAAGACCAAGCTGGATGGCATGGCGATGATCATTCCGCTGTTCACCCAGGCCCAGGACATCCAGGACGGGAAGAAGGTGAAGGACGCGCAGATCGACGAGGTCTTCGCCAAGTACGTGGAAAAAGCCCCCTTGTAGAGTCGAGCCATGCTCGACTGCCTCTTCCGGGCAGCGCATCCACGCGTGGCGTGGATCTACCTCCGCTTCTGGTAGGTGCCGAGCTTGCTCGGCACGCTTCCCTCGCAATCGTGCTTGATGCGCAATGGATTGACGCATCTCGCCACAATGTGTCGGAAAACCCGCTGCGGCTTTCGCCATGCGATAGGGTGGCTGCCCACCCAACGCCTGTTCATTCGATGAAGCGCTCTGCCGTTCAAAGCCGGAGCGAGGACCCCATGGGCAGCGACGTGGTTCGCGTCTTCGCGCTTCCCGTGTTTGAGAATGAGGTCCACTGATGCCGTTGGCAGTACATCGCAGGTTCGAAACCCATCTGTCTGATCCGCAGGTCTACGATCGTCTCGAACAGCATGTCCTCGACCACTTCATGGCGGGAATCGGCGCTGCCAGGCTGCGCGCAGAAGACTTCCGCAGCCCGCATTACAACGTGTTCTTCGCCGATGGTACGAAAGACCGCGAAGCCAACCCCATCTTCTCCGCCAAGCACCTGCCCAGCGGCAACATCATCCGCATCGTCATTTTCGAAAGCCACCCGGTGTACACCGAAGTCCACAACCGGGTAGGGGATGACAATGCCAACGACGAGCTCTGCGTGTTCATCACCCTGTCGGGCTTGGAACGGGCGATGGACCGGACCGTGGCCTGGGCCATCGCGGCCAATCGGTAGATCCACGCCACGCGTGGATGCCCCACACTCAGGATACCGGCCCACCCAACGTGCTCAGGTCCAACCCGGCCTCCTGGAACGCGCGCAGGGTGGCCTGCAGGCTCGCCTCGTCATCGCGCGTGCGCACGCCTTTGATGGCTTCGCGGCAGCGCACGCGGTCGGTGCTGCACGCCGTGCGGTCGGGCAGCAGCAGTGCGGTCTGCGCGACCAGGATCGCCATGTGCGCCACGTCCTTCCTCGGTTTCGGTTGGCCCTGGTAGAACCGGTCGAACTCCACACGCAGCCCGGCCAAGACCTCGGCGTCACTGCGCGTGTGCGCCCCGTCGGCGGTGACCAGATAGGTCGGGTGGCCCTCGTGGTAGGCGCGCACCTCGTCGTCCAGCACCGTTTCCAGCACGAAGGCCTGTACCGGGTCCGGGTCCAGGCCCGGCGCAGTGCGGGCAGATGCGGCCTGCGTCGCCAACAGCAGTGGCACGCCGACCAGAAGCACGCGCAGGCAGAAGCGGTACTTCATTCCTATTCCTTGAACATCAAAAACGCGGCCACCACGATCAGCGCGAATGCGGCCCAGTGGTTCCACTTCAGCGGCTGGTCCAGGTAGAACGCGGAAAACACCGCAAACACCAGCAGGGTGATCACTTCCTGCATGCCCTTCAGCTGCGGCGCTGAATACACCGCGCTGCCGAGGCGGTTGCCCGGCACCTGCAGGCAGTACTCGAAGAAGGCGATGCCCCAGCTGACCATGATGACCAGCATCAGTGGGGCGCTCTTGTACTTCAGGTGCCCGTACCAGGCAAAGGTCATGAACACGTTGCTGGCCACCAGCAACAGCACCGGGTACAGGTAAGCGGTGAACGGCATCGGCGTACGCCCTGTGGGAAAGGTGGCAAGCATACGCAGCGCGGCGTGGACTGCACATCCACGCCGCGCTGCCGGTGCTCAGGCCTCGCGCAGGGCCAGCGCCGGCGGGGTGTGCAGGATCCGCCGGGTACCCCACCAGCCGGCCAGCAGGCTCAGGCCGATGCCCAGCACCCCGCCCAGCAGCAGGCCCGGCCAAGGCGGCAGCAGCGGCAGTTCGAACACCTTCTGCGACACCAGCAGGCCGATCGCCGCCGCCGCACCCACGGCCAGCGTGGCGGCCAGGGTGCCCAGCGCACCGAATTCCACCAGCACCGCGCCGCGCAGCTGGCGGCGGGTGGCGCCCAGGGTGCGCAGTACCGCGCTGTCATAACGCCGCTCGCCTGCGGTGGCCTGCAGCGCCGCCAGCAGCACCAGCACGCCGGCCAGCAGGCTGAACACCATCACCAGCTGCACCGCCTGCGCGACCCGGTTCATCACATCGCGCACCTGCGAGATCACTGCGTCCACATCCAGCAGGGACAGGTTGGGCTGGGCCCGTACCAGCTCACCCAGGCCTGCGGCCTGGCCGGCCGGCAGGTGGAAGGCCGACAGCAGGTTGTGCGGGGTATCGCCCACCGCGTTGGGGTTCAACAGCACGAAGAAGTTCGGCCGGAAGGTGTTCCAGTCGGCCTTGCGGATACTGGTAACGGTGAACTCGCGCTGCTGCTCGCCGACGGCGATGGTGATGCGATCGCCCAGGTGCGCGCCGTAGCGCCGCGCCCAGCCGGTTTCCACCGAGGCCTCCGCCGCGATGCTGTCGGCCTGCCAGAAGCGGCCTTCCAGCAGTGCATTGGCCGGCGGGAAGGTGCTGCGCCAACTGAAGTTCAGCGGGCGGTTCTCGTCGTCGTCTTCGCGCGGGCCGTTGTTCGCCCCGTTGCCTTCGGCGCCGGCCTGGTCCACGCGCAGCGGCGGCTTGCCGTTGATCGCGATCAGGCGGCCGGTGGCCATCGGCTCGATGCTGGCGTCGTCCGCGCCCAGGCCACGCAGGGTGGCCAGCACGCTGTCGCGCTGTTCGGGCTGGATGTTGATCAGGAAGTAATTGGGGGTATCGGCCGGCAGGCGCTCGCGCCACTGCTGCAGCAGGCCCGGTCCGGTCACCGCCAGCAACAGCAGCGCGCACAGCGACAGCGACAGGCCCACCAGCTGCATCACCGCCAGCAGGCGGCGCCGGGTCAGGGCGGCCAGGCCCAGCCGCCAGTTGCCATGCAGGCGGTGCTGCAGGCCGCGCAGCACCTGCAGCAGCACAAAGCCCAGCACGCCGGCAGCCAGCGCCAGCGCGGCCAGCCCGCCCAGCACCCACAGCGCCAGTTTCAGATCGCCGGTTACCTGCACCGCCAACAGCAGGCTGGCGCCCAGCGCGGCCACATAGGCCAGCAGCGAGGCTGGTGGCAGTGCGGCGAACGAGCGGTTCAGCACCCGCATCGGCGGCACCCCGCGCAGGCGCAGCAGCGGCGGCAGGCCGAAGCCGAACAGCAGCAACAGGCCGATGCCGGCGCCGGTCAGTGCCGGGGTGGCTTCAGGCAGCGGCAGGCGCTGCGGCACCAGACTGCCCAGTGCCTGCACCAGGCCTTCCTGTGCGGCCATGCCCAATGCGATGCCCACGGCACAGGCCGGCACCGCCAGCATCAGCAACTGCAGGGCCAGGCCCAGCAGGATGTCGCGCTGGCGTGCGCCCAGGCAGCGCAGCACGGCCACCTGGTCGATGCGGCGCAGGGCGAAGCGGTTGGCGGCCAGGGCGGTGGCCACGCCGGCCAGCAGCACCGCCAGCAGCGCGCTCAGGCCCAGGAAGCGGCCCGCCAGATCGAAGGCCTGGCGTACCCCGCGCTGGGTGTCATCCACGCTCAGCACGCGCATGCCCTTGGTCTGTGGCAGCAGCCACTGCCGGAACGCGGCGATCTGCGCCGGTTCGCCGGCGAACATCAACCGGTAGTTGATGCGGCTGCCGGGGCCGAGCAGGCCAGTCCCGTCCACGTCGGCGCGGTTCACCAGCAGGGTAGGGGACAGCGTCAGCAGGTCGCCACCGGTATCCGGCTCGGCTTCGATGATGCCGGCGATGCGCAGCGTGCCCGCGCCGAATTCCAGATCGTCGCCGGCCTTCAGGCCCAGCGCCTGCAGCAGCCGTGGGTCGGCGTAGGCCTGGCCCTTGGGCGGCATGCCGGCGCGCTCGATCAGCGCCCCGCCCGGGGTGGCACGCACGCGCAGGCTGCCGCGCAGCGGGTAGCCCGCTTCAACCGCCTTGATGCTGGCCATCTGGCTGGCATCGCCCTGGAACAGCACGCTGCCGAAGCCGGCAATGCGGGTGTGGGCCAGGCCGCGCCGCTGCGCTTCTTCGGCGAAGGCCGCGGGCGGGTCGTTGCGGCTGCCCACGCCCAGGTCACCGCCCAGCATTTCCGCGGCACTGCCGGTCAGGGCCAGGTTCACCCGGTTCACCAGGGTGCCCACGGCGGTCATCACCGCCACGCCCAGCACCAGCGCGGCGAACACGGTCAGCAGATCGCCGGCCAGGGCTTCGCGGCGCAGCGCACGCCAGGCATGGCGCAGCAGGTTCATGCGTGCGCCTCGTGGGCGACGTCCTGCAGGCGGCCGTTGTCGATGCGGTGGATGTGCTGGCAGCGCTGCGCCAGGCGCAGATCATGGGTGACCAGCACCAGGGTGGTGCCACTGCTGGCATTGAGTTCGAACAGCAGGTCGCTGATGTGCTGGCCGGTGGCCTGGTCCAGCGAGCCGGTGGGCTCATCGGCGAACAGGATGCGCGGGCGGCTGACGAAGGCGCGGGCCAGGGCCACGCGCTGCTGCTCGCCACCGGACAACTGGCGCGGGTAGTGGCGGCCACGATGGGCCAGGCCCACCGCCTCCAGCACCTGCTGCACGCGGGCCGGGTCCTCGCGGCCGGCCAGTTCCAGCGGCAGGGCCACGTTCTCGGCGGCGGTCAGTGCCGGCAACAGGTGGAAGCTCTGGAACACGAAGCCCACTTCGCGTGCGCGCAGCTGCGCCCGGGCTTCCTCGTCCAGTGCGCCCAGCGCCTGACCGGCCAGGGTGATGCGGCCGTGGCTGGGCAGGTCCAGCCCGGCCAGCAGGCCGAGCAGGGTGGTCTTGCCGGAACCGGAGGCCCCGACAATCGCCACGCTGGTGCCTTCATGTACCGTGAGGGTGATGTTGTCCAGTATGTGGACTTCACCCTCCGGGCCCTGCACAGTCTTGCCGACCTGGTCGACGGCGATGGCGACGGGCGCGCTGCGGGGGGACAGGCTGTCGATGAGGAGACTCCAATGCGCGTTACAGGATGGAGCCGGCAAGCCGGCACGATGATGGTGCTGCTGCTAGGGTTGCTGCTGGCGCCCTTGCTGGCCTGTGCCAAAGGTCCGGGCGGCACCGTGCTGGTGCTGGGCGACAGTCTCAGTGCTGCCCACAATATCCCGGCCGATGCCGGCTGGGTCAGCCTGCTGGACAAGCGGGTCAGGCAGCAGTCGAAAACCCCGCCGCGCATCGTCAATGCCAGCATGAGCGGGGAAACCACCGCCGGCGCGCTCACCCGCCTGCCCGGCCTGCTGGCGCGGGAAACGCCCAGCGTGGTGGTGATCGCCCTGGGCGGCAACGATGCCCTGCGCGGGCTGACCCCGCTGCAGGTGCGCGGCAACCTGGAAAAGATGGTGCAGGCCAGCCAGAAGGCCGGGGCCAAGGTGCTGCTGCTGGGCATCGACGTACCGCCTAACTACGGCCCGGGCTACCGGCAGCGTCTGGCCGCGGTCTACCGGGGCCTGGCCGACCAGTACAAGGTGCCGCTGCTGCCGTTCCTGCTGGAAGGCGTGGCCCTGCAGCCGGGGCTGATGCAGGCCGACGGCCTGCACCCCACCGCCCAGGCGCAGCCGAAGGTACTGGACAACGTGTGGCCGCTGCTCAAACCCCTGCTATGAACCGTTTCCGCGTGACTTGACGGAACTTCACATCGCGTCCACCGTCGATGGGGCATGTTTCACAAAGCTGAAGACAGAGGGAATCACATGCGTCAGACGAAGGAGACTTCCGGCTTGGTGCTGGTGGTCGAGGACAACCGCAACATCTCCGAGATGATCGGCGAGTACCTGGAAGGCCGTGGCTTCGAGGTGGATTACGCGCAGGATGGCCTGGACGGCTACCGTCTGGCTGCCGAGAACAGCTACGACGTAGTCGTGCTGGACCTGATGCTGCCGCGCCTGGACGGCATCGAGGTATGCCGCCGCCTGCGCAACGATGCACGCAAGTCGACGCCGGTGCTGATGCTGACCGCGCGCGACACCCTGGACGACAAGCTGACCGGCCTGGGCTTTGGTGCAGACGATTACCTGACCAAGCCGTTCGCCATCCAGGAACTGGAAGCCCGCTTGCGCGCGCTGATCCGCCGCGAGCGCCGCCAGGTGGGTTCGGAAGTGCTGAAGGTGGCCGACCTGGTGCTCGACCCGGTCAGCATGCGCGCCACCCGCGCCGGTACCGAACTGCAGCTTTCGCCGATCGGTCTTCGCCTGCTGACCATCCTGATGCGCGAATCGCCGCGCGTGGTCACCCGCCAGGAAATCGAGCGCGAGATCTGGGGCAACGGCCTGCCCGATTCGGACACGCTGCGCAGCCATCTGTACAACCTGCGCAAGATCATCGACAAGCCGTTCGACCGCCCGCTGCTGCACACCGTGCAGAGCGCCGGTTACCGCATCGCCGATATCGCCCAGCCGATGGCCTGATCGGTGCTGGCGCAGGCACAGACCCGCCCCGGCCCTGGCCGGGGCCCGGGGCAGCGGGCGGGCAGCCTGTTGCCAGTGTGGTCACCGTCCGTGCACGACCGTGGCACGTGGCGCTGCCTATAATCGCAGCGCTTCGACCGGGACCCCGCAATGCCGCACGGCCTGCCGCGCAAGATCCGCATCGTTTTCATCCTGCAGGCCGTGCTGGCCAGCCTGGGCATCCTGCTGGGTGCCTGGCTGGTCGCGCTGGTGATCAAGCACAGCCTGGTGGGCGCGGCCCTGCGCGAAGAGGCGTCCTACTACTGGACCCTGTACGCGGCTTCGCCGGCACAACCGCCGCCCAACACCCAGAACATCCGCGGCTACCTGCTGGAACGCGGTCAGTCCAGCCTGTCGCTGCCGGCCAACCTGCGCGCGCTGGAGCCGGGCTTCCACGAACTGCCCGGCGATGACCAGCTGGTGCTGGTGGACGCACGGCCCGAGGGGCGCCTGTACCTGGTGTTCCTGCGTTCGCGCGCGGAAATGCTGGCGTTCTGGTTCGGCATCGTGCCGGTGCTGCTGACCCTGCTGGCCGTGTACGGCGCCAGCTGGGTGACCTACCGTGCCTCCAAACGCCTGGTCTCGCCGGTGAACTGGCTGGCCCGGCGCGTCTCGCGCTGGGACCCGGGGCATCCGGAAGCGGCCGACCTGGAGCCGGACAAGCTGCCGGCGGACATGCAGGGCGAGACCGGGCAATTGGCCGCAGCGCTGCATTCGCTGGCCACCCGGGTCAGCGACCACGTGGCCCGCGAGCGCAACTTCACCCGTGATGCCAGCCACGAACTGCGCACGCCGCTGACGGTGATCCGCGTGGCCAGTGACATGGCGCTGGCCGACGACGGCCTGGAACCGCGCCTGCGCCGCAGCCTGCAGCGCATCCAGCGCGCCGGGCGGGACATGGAAGCGGTGATCGACGCATTCCTGATCCTGGCCCGCGAGGCCGACATCGAACCGCAGATCGAACTGTTCGATGTGAATGACGTGGTGCGCTACGAAGTGGACAACGCGCGCGAACTGCTGGGCAACCGCCCGGTCAGCATCGCCCTGCACAGTGCCGGACCGGTGCAGCTGCATGCCCCGCCGCGGGTGCTGCAGGTGGTGGTCAGCAACCTGGTGCGCAATGCCTGCAACTACACCGACGAAGGGCGCATCGACGTGGATGTGCAGGCCGACCGGGTAGTGGTGCGCGATACCGGCATCGGTATGTCCGAAGAGGCGTTGGCGCGGGCGTTCGAGCCGTTCTACCGCGCCGAACCGGACCGCCCGCAGGGCACCGGCCTGGGCCTGTCGATCGTGCGCCGCCTGTGTGATCGCTTCGGCTGGAAAGTCAGCCTGGCCAGTGAGCCGGGCAAGGGCACCGAAGCGACCGTGGTGTTCCGTTGACCCCGGACCGGGGTCGGATCCCGCTGCCACGCAACGGGCTCTGACCCCACGCCCGATCCCGGTAGAGCCACGCCATGCGTGGATGGGGCGACGGTAGCGCCGGGCCATGCCCGGCGTCCGCAATGGCTCAGTTGCAGTTGACCTTCGGCGCCAGCGCCTTGGTCCAGATCGCGTACCCGGCCGGGGTCATGTGCAGCATGTCCTCGCGGAACAGCTTCGCATCGGGCTGGCCATCGGCACCCAGCATGGGGGTGTAGATGTCGGTGTAACCGGTGTTGGGCAGCTTCGCCAGCGCGGCCTTGATCTGCGCGTTGGCCTCGTTGATCGCCGGCAGCAGGTGCGCACGCGACGGGCTGGGCTTGATCGACAGGTATTCCACCTTCGTCTTCGGCAGGTCGCGGTGCACGCGCTGCACGAAGGCCACCACGTCGTCGCGCACCTGGCTGGCGCTGCGGCCGCTGTTCAGATCATTGTCGCCGGCATAGAAGAACACCTTGCACGGCGCATACGGCACCACGATGCGGTCGGCGTACCAGGTGCTGTCGCGCACTTCCGAACCGCCGAAGCCGCGGTTGAACACCGGCTGGGTGGGGAAGTCGCGGGCCAGGGTGTCCCACATGCGGATGGACGAGCTGCCGATGAACTCGATGCCACCGCGCGGCGGCGGCGAGGTACGGTCGGTCTGGGCGAAGGCGGCCATGTCGCCGGCCCAGGCCACGTTGGACACCTGGTCAGGCACGGACGGCGCTGCCGGCGGGCTGAGCGCCTGCGCCAGCGGTGCGGCAGTCAGCAGGCCCAGCATCAGCAGGCAGGTACGGCGACGGGTCATCGGGCTCTCCAGCGCAACAATAAGGGCGTTCATCATAGGAGCTGGGCCGGCAGGCCGCTTGTCCCTGTCAGGTGGCGCACGGCCGGGGCCGGGGTGCCACGGCGGCCCTTGTGGCAAAATGGGCGCCATCTGCCCCTCCTTGTGCCTTCATGATCTCCTGCCGTGCGTCTGAGCGGTCGCTGCGCCGCGCCCCTGTTGCTGGATTCCTCGCCTGTGGCTGACAACTTCGGCCACATGCCCCGCGGCCCGCGCCGCATCTTCCAGGCCGCACGCTGGTCCTGGCAGGGCCTGCGCGCCGCCTGGCTGCACGAATCCTCGTTCCGCCTGGAGGTCTACCTGCTGGTGCTGCTGGCGCCGTTGGCGCTGTGGCTGGGCCAGACCCCGGTGGAGCGCGCGCTGCTGATCGGCTCGATGCTGCTGGTGCTGGCCATGGAGCTGGCCAATTCGGCCATCGAGGCGGTGATCGAGCGCTATGGCCCGGAGATCCACGAGCTGGCCGGCCGCGCCAAGGACATGGGTTCGGCGGCGGTGTTCGTGCTGATGATGAACGTATTGCTGTGCTGGGCCCTGGTCGTGGTGCCGCACCTGTTGGCCGGCACCTACGGCTGACCCCCCCCATTCCCCACTGCCTTGAAGAGTTTCCATGTCCTTTGAGTTCCTCGCCGACCCCAATGCCTGGGTAACCCTGTTCACCCTGAGCGCGCTGGAAATCGTGCTCGGCATCGACAACCTGGTGTTCATCTCCATCGCCGTCAGCAAGCTGCCGGAAGAGCGCCGCCCGTTCGCCCGCAAGCTCGGCATCGCCGTGGCCTGCATCACCCGCATCCTGCTGCTGGTGTCGCTGGCCTACCTGGCGCACATGTCGGCCAACCTGTTCAACGTGGCCGGCATGGGCATTTCCATCCGCGACCTGGTGCTGATCGTCGGTGGCCTGTTCCTGATCATCAAGGGCTACCTGGAGATCAAGGAACTGATCACCGGTGGCGACGATGAAAACCCTGCCACCAGCAAGGCTTCGGGCGTGTTCGGCATGGTCATCCTGCAGATCGCGATCATCGACATCGTGTTCTCGCTGGACTCGGTCATCACGGCGGTCGGCATTGCCGACCACATTCCGGTGATGGTGGCCGCGATCCTGCTGTCGGTGCTGGTGATGTTGCTGGCCGCCAACCCGCTGGGCCGCTTCATCGACGCCAACCCGACCGTGAAGATGCTGGCGCTGGCCTTCATCCTGCTGATCGGCGCGGTGCTGATCCTGGACGGCCTGGACGTGCACGTGCCCAAGCCCTACATCTACGCCGCGATGGGCTTCTCGGTGCTGGTGGAGTGGCTGAACCTGCTGATGCGCCGCCGCGCACGCGAACACCACGTGCCGGGCGCCGGCGACTGGTAAGCGCGTTTCCTGGAACCCCCGGCCTGGCCGGGGGTTCTGCGTTCTGGGGAATCTGTGAACCGGGGTCAACACTGTTTCCCCGCCACGGGGCTTAATCCGGCCGGGCAAAGCGCGCACCCTGTGCGCATCTTTTCACAGGCCTGCCCCACGCAGGAAACGCCCATGAACTCCAGAGCCGCCTTGCTGGCCCTTGCCGTCGGCGCCTTCGCCATCGGCACCACCGAATTCGCCCCCATGGGCCTGCTGCCGGTCATCGCCGACGGCGTGGGCGTGGGCATTCCCACTGCCGGCATGCTGATCACCGCCTACGCGGTGGGCGTGATGCTGGGCGCGCCGGTGATGACCCTGCTGATGGGGCGCTTCGGCAAGCGCACCGCGCTGATGCTGCTGATGTCGATCTTCGTGGTCGGCAACCTGCTGTCGGCGCTGGCGCCGAACTATGGGCTGCTGCTGTTGTCGCGGCTGGTCACCAGCCTCAACCACGGCGCGTTCTTCGGCATCGGCGCGGTGGTGGCCGCCAGCCTGGTGCCGAAGGACAAGCAGGCCGCGGCCGTGGCCACCATGTTCATGGGCCTGACCATCGCCAACATCGGCGGCGTGCCGCTGGCCACCTGGGCCGGGCAGCAGCTGGGCTGGCGCCTGTCCTTTGCCGGTACGGCGGTGCTGGGCGTGGTGGCGATCACCGCGCTGGGCCTGGCCCTGCCGGCTTCGGCGCCGGGCCCGCGCCCGGACGTGCGCCGTGAGCTGAAGGCGATCCTGCAGCCGCAGGTGCTGCTGGCGATGGCGACCACGGTGCTGGGCGCCGGTGCGATGTTCACCCTGTACACCTATGTGGCGCCGGTGCTGACCGAGCTGACCGGTGCCTCCAATGCATTCATCGCGGTGTCGCTGGCGCTGGTGGGCATCGGCTTCACCGTGGGCAATGGCATTGGCGGCCGTCTGGCCGACTGGTCGCTGGACGGCGCCACGCGCATCCTGCTGGCGGTGCTGGCCCTGTTGATGCTGGTGCTGCCGCTGGCGTTCATGAGCCACGCCACCGCTGCGGTGGGGCTGCTGTTGTTCGGTGCGGCCACCTTCGCGATCGTGCCGCCGCTGCAGATCCGGGTGATGCAGGCGGCGACCGAGGCGCCGGGCCTGGCCTCGTCCATCAACGTGGGCGCGTTCAACCTGGGCAATGCGCTGGGGGCTGCGCTGGGCGGGGCGGTGATCAGCCTGGGCCTGGGCTATGCGGCCATTCCGGTGGCCGGTGGTCTGCTGGCGGCTGCCGCGCTGGTGCTGGCGTGGTGGGGGCGGGTGCGCGCCCCGGCCGCCGAAGCCTGCTGAGGGGGTGGGTGCGGGGGCGGGGGGCGGCCCCCGCGGCCCCCCACCCCGGTCTACCCGGTTTCAGGCCTGGCTGGTCTGGCCGTAGGTATCCAG